>WRJV01000247.1 GCA_009778415.1 Clostridiales bacterium
CCGATAACGAATTTGCTAACGGAATACGGGGTGTCGCTTTCTGTGTTGAAAATCGGAGGCGACACGCTGATACATGAGAGAACAGGAGGCAGTAACATGTTGAAAATAACCGCTTCAATTGAAAGCATCGATTATGGAAAACTTGCCCGCGCCATAAGCAGGCCGAGGAAAACCAATGCCGCCGAAAGCGGCGACAAATTGATGAAGGCAGCCAACATACTGGAACCATTTATCGACAATACCATGGCGACCATGCCGGCTTCTGCACTTGCCGAATTGTTCGCGCTGTTTGCCAAGGAAAAGGTCGTCGAAATGGCCGACTGGTATGGTATAAAATTAGCGGACGTTTCGATGGAGCCTGATTTGACTGTGTTGCCAAAATAATGTAATATATAGTTACTGCGTAGCTTAAATGCAGGAATGTTTGATCAATGGGAGGTAAATATGAGAAACGCAATTAAAAAGACGCTTGTTGTGGCGCTTGCACTCTGCCTTTGCGTCAGCTTGACGCCGGCAATAGCCGGTGCGGGCACTGACTGGACGCCCCAGGCGGCTATCCCCATCTACGCCCAGGAGGACATGAACGAAGCGGTACTGGACGCATACGAGGCTTGGAAAGACAATTTCATCGCAGAATACTATTCTGACGAAAACCCCAAGGAACCGATGTATTTCCTCAACTGGGGCGGCGGCGACGAAGACTGGCCGGTTGTCACGGTGTCAGAGGCGCACGGCTACGCTATGCTGATTACAGCACAGATGGCTGAGTACGACGAAGAAGCACAGGGTATTTTTAATGGGCTGGTTGACTTTATGAACGAATTCCCAAGCATTTACGACGACGGCCTGATGGCATGGGCAGTCATGTATGACGGAGAGGATTGGGACGCGTTTGATGAGAAAAGCGAGCTTGAGCAGGGGTGCCTCTACGTAGACGACGAAGACGGCGATTCTGCAACAGACGGCGACATGGACATGGCGTATGCCCTCCTGCTAGCAGACAAAACATGGGGCTCAACCAAAGATTACGACTACAAAGGCATGGCCTTAAGTGTTATCAACGGGCTGGCAGACACGTGCATCCACCCCGATTACGGCTTTCTTCAGCTAGGCGACTGGGCGCAAACTCATGACGAAGAAGTTTATGTCCTCGGCACGCGCCCCTCTGATTTCATGTTTGACCACATGAAAGCCTTCTATGCGGCAACTAAGGACAAGAGGTGGCTTGACTGCATAGGCATGTGTTACCAGTGCCTGTCTGATGTTCAGAAACTCGGCCTCGTGCCTGATTTTTGCATATATGACCCTGATGCTAAAAAGTTCGGGCCCGCTCCGCTGGGGGTATCTGAAGACGAGGAAACAGGGGGACTCGCGTACCTTGAGTCAGAATACGATCAGGACTACAACTGGAATTCTTGCCGTGTGCCTTGGAGGCTCGCTACCGATGTGCTGCTGACCGGCGGTGATGAAGACGGCAAAGTGGCGTTGATGCTCAAGAGCCTTAACGACTTCATAAAGGGCGCATCTGCAAGCAGGCCGGCGTACATACAGGACGGGTACAGGGTGTACGGCGGTAAAGCGGGCACGCCCATCGGTAAATCCGGCGACAGGGGCGACGGGTCGTTCACCTCGCCGTTCATGCTGGCCGCCGTTGCGACAGGCGACAAGGACTGGGCGAAAGCCCTTTGGGACTATGCGGTAGACAAGGTGGATTGGGAAGACTATTTCCCTGCCAACATTTCCCTTTTGTGCATGATCACCGCTTCCGGCATCTATCAGCCGCTTGCGGGAGACAATGCAAACAGTTTGTTTGAAGCGTTCATAGAGGGATTTGAAGACAATACGTTCCGTGGCGGGGCGCTGATGACCAGAGAGCAGTTTGTCGCCATCCTGCAGCGCATCAATGGCGCTTTGGATTATGAGCCGGATAAAGCTGCCCCCTCGTTTAGCGACGTGCCGTCTTCAAAATGGTCATTTGGCGCCATTGAATGGGCGCTTGACGAAGGGATTATCGAAGCCGGCGACGGCAGTTTCCGCCCTATGGAACCGCTTACCCGCGCAGAGATGGCGGTAATGCTGGTCAGGGCCGAAGACCTGACCGAGACAGCTGAAAACAACTTCAGCGACCTTGAGGGGGATCCTGATTGCGACGACATACTAAAGGCTGTGAATGTCGGAATGTTCACTGGATATCCTGACGGGACCTTCCGGCCAAGCGGAAGCACCACAAGGAGCGAGGCCGTAACAGCCCTGATCCGCTATCTGCTTGGCGGCGAGCCGTCTGCGGACATGTGGCAGGGCATAGACCTGAAATTCACTGACGTGAAGCAATCGAACTGGGCCTACAAATACATAGCGCTTGCGGTAACGGGCTATTGACGCATTTGCAGGACATAAAATAAGAAGAGAGGCTGTCGGAATGTTCTGCGCATTTCAACAGCCTCATTGTTTTTGCCCCGGACTATACCGCCTCGTCCCGTATCGCTTCGACAATGCTGATCTTGCCGAGCTTCCTTTTGCCGTACCGCATGGTGCCGAAAGTCAGCAGCATGACGGCGGCAGCGCTGATTGCCATGGCGCCAGCCGGGAGTTTGTACGCAAACACGAACGTGTAGTTCATCGATTTGTAGAGCAGGTAAGACAGGGCCACCCCGGCAGGAACTCCAATCATCAGAGATTTCAGCCCGTACAGCAGGCTTTCCAAGTTGAGCATTTTGTTCATGCCCCCAGGCGTCATGCCCACAGAGTACAGCATGGCGAACTCCTGCCTCCGCAGCGCCATCCCCGTGGAAATAGTGGCTATGACGCTGGTCACGGCTATGAGCGAGAGCATTGCGATAAAACCGTAGCCAAACAGCATGACAAGCAATGTGATGTTGCGGTTGAAGCGCGTCATTTGAGAAACGTCCTGCATTACTATCCCACTGCCGTTTTCATTAAAATAGGGCGCGAGCAGTTCTTGGGCGGTTTCGCCAAACGCATCCGGGTCAGGAGTGGCTACCGCAAATGCAGCATCGGCGTGCTTGGCCATTGCAGTTTCATGTTCAAGAAGCATGGCCCTGTAGGCTGATTCCGGCACGAGAATGTTTATCATGCTGTCTCCAAACAGCGCCGCGTTGATCGATTTAGGCGTCTCGTAAACAACCGCGCCGATTGTTATGCGAGCTGCTTCGTCAGAGTTCACTGTAAAGGTGACCCCGGACGGCCCGTCTACGTACCCCCAATCAAGAAGCGGCAGCTGTGTGCCGGCCTCGCAGTTAAACGGAACGGCCTCAAGCTTTTTGTTCCCACTGGAATACCTGACGGTGTTGTCCAAAATGCCGGTGAGGGGTTCTTGCATTACGGGAAAGATTTTTGCGTATTCTTCGTCGGGCATAGAGCAAAGGGTCAGCGCGTAGACGCCGTTTTCAATCGCTTTCACCGGGGATCCTTTTTTCATGAACCCGTCCGGCAAAACAGTGCTTAGCAACGTTCTCCGCATCGACTGCACCTTGGCGTCTGGTATCGATGCCAGCGTTTCTTCAATTTCGTCTATCATAGCCTGCCCGCCGGTAGCAGCGACATAAACGTCAAAATCATACCCTCCGTATTCCATCTCTACGCCCTTGTTCAGCACCCATATGAACGAGGACATCGTAATGAAGAGGATTATGCTCACTGTGAGGCTGACGACCGTCGCCCGGTACTTCCCTCGGCTGCGCTTGAGGGACTTGGCGGCTAGCGTGCCTTCAAAACCAAACAGCAATTGCGTCAGGCGCGAGGTTTTCAGTTTTTTTGAGCGGATTTGAATGTCCTTTGTCTGCCTTATGGCGTCGATAGGGCTGGTTTTGGCTGCACGGCGGGCAGGGAGCCAAGCGGAGGCAAGCACTGTCAGAACTGCGATGGCAACTGAAACGTATACTATGAACGGGCTGAATATGAGGCGGAAGGCAAGCGTACCATTGTGTACATTGAGCGCGAAGATTTCAGACAGCAGGTTGTTTGTCACCCACAGCACCCCTGCCTGTATCAGAAACCCTAGGCCAACCCCTATCGGTATCGCAACCGCTGTCAGCACAAGCGCCTCAAACAGTATGCTGCGCCCAAGCTGGCGGCTGGTCGCGCCGGCGCTTTTGAGCAGCCCGAATTGCCGCACCCGCTCCGACGCGGAGATGTAAAAGGCGTTGGCGATGACGATCACCGAGCCGGCCACTATTATGGCGGTGCAAATTGCGGCGATGAGGATGAATGTAAGCATGATGTTGTCATATGGTATAACGCCTTCCAGCGCCAGCAATTCCGTATTGCCGCCCCAGGTTTCAACGCCGTATTCTTCGGCTATACCCCTGCCTAAGTCGATCACGTCGCGCTTCGGATGTTCAAGCCGCAGATAAATGTTCAAATAGCCGTCAGTGTCGCCGTCCTTTGTGTAAAAGGAACAAAAAACGCCTTCGCCCGCGATTTTATCGGCGGTGTCCTGCGACACGTCGATATAGGCGACGTGCCAGTCCCCTTTCATATCCTTGATGTTCTGTATGGCAAGGTCGCGCGCACTGATAAGAAAGCCGGCAACGCAGCAGACCATCGCCACCGAAAGGACAATGCCTATGATAGTCATGGCGGTGCGCCCGCGATTCAGAAGCAAGTGCCGGAGCGTCAGCCTATTGATGATATTCATGGGCGGATCACCTCGTCTCTGGTGATTTGCCCGTCTTCTATGGCAATAACCCTGTCGGCTTGCAAAGCAATTCGCTCGTCGTGGGTAATGACGATCAATGTTTGCCCGTATTTCTTGTTTGACAGTTTCAGCAGGTCAATCACGTCGCGGCTCGATTTGCTGTCCAAGTTGCCGGTGGGCTCGTCGGCCAGTATTATCGCCGGGTTGGTTATCAGGGCCCGCCCGATGGACACGCGCTGCTGCTGGCCGCCCGAGAGCTTGTTGGGCAGGTGGGTCAGCCGGTCGGACAGCCCGACAGTTGCAATGATCTGGTCAAGGTGCTGCCTGTCCACGCTTCGGCCGTCCAAAAGCTGCGGAAGCGTGATGTTCTCCTCCACGTTCAATGTGGGTATCAGGTTGTAGAACTGGTAAATCAGCCCAATGTTCCGGCGCCGGAATATGGCCAGCTTAGTCTCGTCCAGCGAGTAAATGTCCGTGCCGTCGATATGAACCTTGCCGGAGGTCGGTTTGTCTACGCCGCCAAGCATGTGGAGCAGAGTGGACTTGCCGGAGCCTGACGGCCCTATGATGGCGACGAACTCCCCCTTTTCCACGGCAAATGACACGTCGTCCAGTGCCCGGACTTCTGCGTCGCCCGAGCCGTAAATCTTTGATAAATTTTTTACTGTTAGCATTTTAATCACCTCGATGACATGATAATACCTCCATATGACTATCTGGTGAATTTTTTGGTGACATTTTAGTCACCTTACTCAATATGGTAAAATTTGAGGGTAAACACGCTCCCGTTGTCATTTTCAGCCTCAATGTCGCCGTTTTGCTTCCTCATTATGGCAAGGCTCATTGAAAGCCCTATGCCCGCACTGTTGCTGCTGGCATTTTTGCCATGGTAGAAGCGTTGAAACACATGAGGCAGGTCGGCCTTGTCTATGCCGGTGCCGCTGTTATGAACTGTGATATATGAGTAGATGGGGTTGCTGCCGCAGCAAATCGCAATTTCTCCGCCAATCGGCGAGTTTTCGACGGCGTTTTTCAGGATGTTGCCAAGAGCTTCAGCCGTCCATTCAGGGTCGCAAACGACGGAGGCGTCCTGTTCGGATATCGTCAAGTTTTGCCCTTTTATCTCAATGGGTATCAGCAGCGGCGACAATGCGCGTTCCACAATCGCTGCCAAAGGGGTTGCTTCCTTTTTCAACACCGCCGCATCTGCGTCAAGCCTTGCTATTTTTAGCAAGGTCAGGACAAGCCATTCCATGCGGTCGACGCTGGCGCGTATGTTTGCCGGGAAGTCCCGCCGCTTCTCCTGCGGCAGGCCCTCGTCTCCCAGCAGGTCTGCCATCACGCCGACGGCTGTCAGCGGTGTTTTAAGCTGGTGAGAAATGTCTGCGAGCGCGTTTGCAAGTTCAGCCTTGTCTTTGGCAAGCAACCTTGCATGTTCGGCTAGGGCGGCGGTGACTTTGTAAATCTCGCTTTTCAGGATGCTCAGTTCGCCCTCTGCATTGTCGCGGATGTCCGGCGCATTTTCGCCTTGGGAAACCTTTTGCAGGTATTCGATCAAGAGCAGGATGCTCCTGTAGCACCGAATCGCATAAACAAGGGACATCGCGAGGATCAGGAAACAGCCAAAGAAGCAGACAACCCCAGGCGGCATGCCAGAAAATTGGCAGATCAGTGCCGTGGCAACGGCAACGACCGCCGCCCCGCTGATAAAGAGCAGGAGTTCCCAGTTTCGCAGCATCTCAATCACCCGCCTTGTACCCGATCCCGCGCACCGTCTGAATCAGCTTAGGGTTTTGGATATCGTCCTCAAGTTTTTCCCGAAGGCGCTTGACGTACACGGTCAGAGTATTGTCATTGACGAAATTCCCGGCCACGTCCCAAAGGCTTTCCAAAATCTGCTTGCGGGTCAGTACTTGCCCCTTGTTCTGAGCGAAGGCGAGCAGCAGCCGGTATTCCATTGCAGTAAGCGTGATTTCCCCATTGCCCACAAACACCTTCGCCTTTGCCGTGTCTATTTTTACGTTCCCGAGGAACATGAAGCCATCCGAATCGTCACCGGCCCTGCGCAAGACAGCCTTGATCCGTGCCAACAGCTCGCGCACTCGGAAAGGCTTTGCGATATAATCGTCCGCGCCCGTTTCGAGAGCTCTGACAGTGTTGCCCTCGTCGTCTGCCGCAGTTAGGAAAACAACAGGGACGCCCGACGTCTTTTTTATTTGCTCAAATATCTGATAACCGCTGCCGTCGGGCAAAGACAAATCAAGCAGCGCAAGAGTTATTTCCTGCTCAGTGAGCGTTTGCAGCGCACCGCTGACATCAGTGCAATGGGTTACCTCCCAGCCTTCTGCTTGAAGGGCGTAGACAACGCCGGACGCAATAATCTCGTCATCCTCGACAAAAAGTATATGTATTATCATTCCATTAGCCCCCACATTATGCTAATTATACTGCGATTAGTCGGGCAATACAAGCGAAAGAACAGATGTTTGATATTTTGCTTGCCTTTTAGCGCAAAATGTAGTATAATAATATTTACAAAGGCTTTGGGAATTGAGGTTGCGCCATGATTGACTTTACTTTTATTGATCTGTTCGCCGGGATTGGAGGCCTCCGGTTGGGTTTTGAGTCCATCGGTGGTCACTGCGTTTTCACGAGCGAATGGAATGAGTGGTCAAAGAAAACATATCAGGCAAATTTCGGAATTGAAGAAAACTTTATTGGAGACATTGTCCCATATCCAGCCGAAGACGTGCCGGATCATGATGTCTTGCTGGCGGGGTTTCCATGCCAGCCCTTTTCGATTGCCGGAGTTTCAAAGAAGAACTCGCTCGGCCTCCCACACGGATTTGAGTGTACGACTCAAGGGACGCTGTTTTTCGATGTGGCGCGCATCTTGGCGACCAAGCGCCCGAAAGCATTTCTCCTTGAGAACGTTAAAAACCTTGTTTCACACAATGGTGGGCAGACTTTTGAAATCATAAAAAACACATTGGAATTTGACCTCGGGTATCAGATTTTTTGGAAAACGGTTGATGGGCAATCTTGGGTTCCACAACACAGAGAACGCATTATTATTGTAGGCTTCAAGACTCCTGTCGCTTTTTCTTGGGACGATCTTGATGTCCCGAAAGATCACCCTCTGCTCAAAAACATCCTGCACCCTGAAGATGGGACAGAGAACTTGGGCGAACCATATACTACGCCTACGGGCAAAGTTCATTCGAAATACGTCTTGACTGACCATTTATGGCAGTATTTACAGGATTACGCAGCCAAACACAAAGCTAGAGGGAACGGGTTTGGATTTGGGCTTGTCACCGGGGAAGATGTTGCTCGCACCTTGTCAGCCAGATACTATAAAGACGGTTCAGAAATTTTAATTTTCAGAGGAGCAAAAGAAAGCCCGCGACGCTTGACGCCACGAGAATGCGCGCGCCTGATGGGCTTTGACGACTCGTACAAGATTGTAGTGTCAGATACCCAAGCATATAAACAATTTGGGAACTCTGTGGTGGTCCCCGTGATCAAAGCTGTCGCAAAGGCAATGAAACCTTATATTGAAGAAGTTATTATACTAGAGAACACGAAAGTGTCGGCATAGAGGACGAAAAAGGCGGTTAGTGCATGAAACAAGGCTATCTTTCTCATTATTTCAAAGGTGTAGCGGCAAAGACATTAAGTGCTGTCGAAACCGACCAATCAACAAGCAACCAGCACGAATTTAATGGCGTGTCGCCACTCAAAAGGATATTTGGCACAGACAAGCAAAGGTTCCCTGCAAAGTTTATTTATCTCAACGACAAAGATGACTGTCCTGTTGTGGATGATGGGTTTTTAACGTGGTACGACTCACGTGAAAACAATCCACTGCGGACAGAGCATCGCATGTATTTCTCGACAACATCGGTTTCAACCTGTGCATATGCCGGAGACGAACTGTTTATTGGCTTAACGCCAGACAATACCATATTGGCGATCGTTGCTGAGAATGGTTCAACCATTGCGAACCAGATACGTTGGCTGTTTGGTATTACCGGCATCGACCACGAGGGCTTCTCAGTACGGGAAGAACTTGAAAGCGAACGTGACCGAATCGCGTTCGCATCAAGATTTATACTTGAGCAATTGGGAGTTGAGGTTGAAGAAAACGAGGACGTATACCTCGAAGAAATGCTCTATCGGTTTGAAGGGCGTTTTCCAACAACGAAGGAGTTTTCATCTTTTGCCCGCTCTACGCTGAGAGGCGTTTCACCTCTGGACAATCCTGACGCAGTGCTCATGAACTGGATGGAACGAGAGGAAATACTTTTCCGTACTTTGGAAAAGCATTTTATTTCAGAACAATTGTCTTCACAGGAGACCTTTTTAAAGAATAATCCCAACGGGGG
>WRJV01000248.1 GCA_009778415.1 Clostridiales bacterium
CCCAGACGCCGCCCGCCGTAGTCCCGACTGCAGCGGGCACAGCGACTTTCCCGGTAATCAGAACCCATGCGTCCCTGAGGAAAGTGAAAACTGCCGCCGCGCCAAGGGAGATGAACAGCGTTGCTGATTTTTTGCCGCCTTCGTCCCCGACTATCAGGGTTTCAGCCGCCGCCTGCCCCATCGGGTAAGGCAGCTGCTTCGTTTCGACGAAATACTTTCTTATGAGGGCAGTGAATATGAGGCCCAAAATGACGCCGCCAATGGTTACCATAAAAATTTTAAGTAAATTAACGTTTGCCCCGGGGTCTAGCATGAATATGGCTGGCAGCGTAAAAGCGAGACCGCCCGCAGTCA
This sequence comes from Clostridiales bacterium, assembly GCA_009778415.1. Lineage (GTDB taxonomy): Bacteria > Bacillota > Clostridia > Peptostreptococcales > Anaerovoracaceae > WRJK01. The sequence continues at coordinate 355 of WRJV01000248.1, forward strand.
TGGCACCTGCCGACATTATCGTGTGGGTAACGTTTATTTCATTGATGTTGGACTTGCCGAACAACTTAAGGAACGCCATCGACACCAGCGCGACGAAGATAATAGGCCAAGGCAGCGCACCCAGCTTGAGGGCAACGTACATCGAGCTCATGGTAAGCACCGCCGCCCCGATGCACCCGATGACGATGCCCCGGATCGTCAGCTGCTCGTTGAAAGATTTTGCGTATTTTATGCCTTTCGTTTCTTCATTCATTTAACTCACCCTTTCCATGCATAGAGCGCCTTCATGTTGATGTCGACCAGTTTCGCTTTTCCTCCTGAAAAAGTCTTCTCCATAGCAGCTCTTAGGCTGTCTTCCGACACGACGCTAGTGACCTGGTAGATTGCCCCCAGCATGACCATGTTGGCGACTTTCGTGTTCTCTAGCTCTGCCGCCAAACCCATGCAGTCCACGTTGTGGGTGTTTACGCCTTCCTTCCCATGGTCGCCTGTTATTATTGAGGTGTTTATGAAAAGGTCCCCTCCCGGCACGATCAAATCCTTGAATTTCTCAAGGGACGGCCCGTTCATGGCAGCCACGGCAGTAGCCTGAGTGACCAAAGGCGACGCTATTTTCTTCTCCGAGACGATAACAGTGCAATTTGCAGTGCCCCCCCTCATCTCGGGCCCGTAAGAAGGCATCCACGTGACTTCCTTGCCTTCCATCATCGCTGCATACGCCATCAGTTGGCCGATGAGCAGCACGCCTTGGCCGCCGAACCCTGCTATGATTATCTTATGCGTGCTCAACTACATCACCTCCTCTGGATTTCTGAAAACGCCCAAGGGGTAGTACTGCATCATGTTGCTCCTAAGCCATTCCAATGAAGCGACCGGGGAAAGCCCCCAGTTCGTCGGGCACGTAGAAAGCATTTCAACAAAAGCGAACCCCAATTTCTTTTCCTGCACTTCAAAGGCTTTGTGGACGGCTTTTTTCGCCTTCCTCACGTTGGCCGGGGAATCGAGGGAGACACGCTCCACGTACACTGCGCCGCTTATCGTAGCCAGCATTTCTGAAATCCGAAGCGGTTTCCCGCAGGCGGCCTCAGAACGCCCTTCCCTTGTAGTGGTTGTTTTTTGCCCAACCAGAGTAGTAGGCGCCATCTGCCCGCCCGTCATGCCGTATATGGCGTTGTTGATGAAAAAAGTGCAGAACTTCTCCCCTCTGTGTGCGGCGTGGACGATTTCAGCCGTCCCTATGGATGCAAGGTCCCCATCACCCTGATAAGTGAACACCGCCGCATTTGGGTGGACCCTTTTGATGCCCGAAGCAATAGCAGGCGCCCTGCCGTGCGCCGATTCGCACATGTCCACGTTCAAATACCTGTGCGACGTAATGCTGCAGCCTATGGGCGCGACGCCTATAGCGTCCCCCAAAAGGCCTCTTTCATCGAGGGTTTCCATGATCAGCCGGTGCGCGATTCCGTGGGTGCACCCCGGGCAGTAGGTCAGCTTCACGTCAAGCATGCCCCTCGTATACTCAAACACTTTTTCCATTTAACTTGCCCCCCTCCAACAATTCTTTTACCCTGTCTGCCACTTCCTGCGGATAGATCAGCACCCCTCCGGTCCTGCTGACCACCGCAGCCGGCCACCTGCCGTTTGAGCCGATCAGTATGTCGTCCAGCATCTGGCCTTTTGACAGTTCGACGGACACGACCGCTTTCGTGCTGCTTCCGATTTTGTCAAACGCGTTGTAGGGGAACGGCCAAAGGGTTATCGGCCTTATCAGGCCCGCTTTGATGCCGCTTTCTGCGAGCAGGTCGATGGCTTCCAGCACTATCCTGGAAGTCGAGCCGTAGGCCACCATTACAACTTCCGCGCCGTCCAGATTGTACGCCTCGTATTCCGGCAGCTCTTTTTTAGCGGTTTCGTACTTGCCCCAGTACCCGTTTATTGTTTCTTCGAGCTGTTCCGTCTGCAGGTACAGGGATTTGATCACGTTGTGCGGCCGCTGGTCCTTGTGCCCCACAAGCGCCCAAGGCTTGACCTTTGGAATGTCCTCCTCGGCAAGGGCTTCTTTCATTTCCGGCAGCGACACCGGCTCCATCATCTGCCCCAGCATCCCGTCAGCCAGCACCATCACGGGGTTCCTGTATTTTTCGGCTACGTCGTAAGCCTTTACAATGGTGTCTGAGGCTTCCTGGATTGAAGACGGGGCATAGACGATGAGGTGGTAGTCCCCGTTACCGCCGCCCCTGGTCGCCTGGTAGTAGTCTGCCTGCCCTGGCTGTATGGACCCGACGCCGGGGCCTCCCCTGGACACGTTGATTACCACAAGCGGCACCTGAACCGAGCACATGAACGACAGCCCCTCCTGCATCAGCGCGATCCCCGGCGAGCTCGACGATATCAGCACCCTCCCTCCGGAGCATGCTGCGCCGTACGCCATGTTGACCGCCGCCAGCTCGCTTTCCGCCTGAATGAACTCTCCGCCGGCTTTTTTCAGGTTCGCGGACATGTATTCCGTCAGTTCGTTCTGCGGAGTGATTGGGTAGCCGAAATAAAACCTGCACCCGCACCTGATGGCAGTTTCGCCAAAAGCCTCGTTTCCTTTCATCAATACTTTTTCTTTCATTTGCAGTCCCCCCTAATTTTCCTTAAACACTTTGATCGCGCCGTCCGGGCACATGAGGGCGCAGCTTGCGCAAGCAATGCATTCGTCCTTCTTTTCTACGCCTGCCGGGTGGTAGCCCATGCTGTTGACGTGCCCGCTCATCCCGATGATTTTTTTGGGGCAGGCTGAGGCGCACATTTCACAGCCTTTGCACCTGTCTTCGTCAAATTCTACAATTCCTTTAAACGCCATGTCTCGTCCTCCTTAATATGTTGTTGTCCATCCATGAATCCCTCATGAATATTGTAAGTGGAAATATCTCCAAATCACGTCCTGATGCCAGTGCCTCCCTCCTGAGCCCTTCGCACAAGTCCTTCCTGCAGCAGTTCCAGATGATTGGGACCCCAAACCGCTCAGAAATGTCCTTGCACAGGTCATAGCCTTTCAATACGTCCTCGATGCCCGTTTCGCCGAGCATATGCGTGTTGTTGATTATGCCTCCAATGTCCACCCCCGTTTCGTCTGTTATGGAAATCATGTGCCTCGCCGCCCCGTCTGGCGTGCTTGTTTCGGGTCTGTTTGCGTTGACGACGAAAAACATGGCAGACCCGTCCCCGAAGTACTTTCTGAACTGGTTGAGCACCCGCGCCCCGGAGTCGTCCCCGCCGGCGTCGATGACCGCATGGACGCCCTCGTCTTCAAGCGGCGCCCTGAGCGCCGCCGTGATGGCAGGAAAATCCGCCGTGATGTCGTAGCCGAAAATGTTGCTGTACACCACAACGCCCTCGCGCTCGAGCATGGCCTGCTTCTCCCTGCTCCTAAAATACGGGTTTGCGATGTCAAGGTCTATCAGCGCAGCCTTGGCGTGTTTTTTCTTCATTTCCAAAACGTAGTTTATCGCGAACTCCGTCTTGCCGCTGCCGTAATGGCCCGTTATGATTGTTATTCTTTTTTCCAATTTTGTTCTCCATGTTTTTCGATGAATTTTATCAGATTGGTCAAAGTCTTGTTCACAGGCGTTTCTACGCCGTTTTTGCTGCCGATGCGCACGATGGCGCCGTTTATCATGTCTATCTCGGTTTTCCTGTGGTTCAGCACGTCTTGGAGCATCGATGCTTTTGTCTTTGCGGTGGAGACGCAGACTTCCAATGCATGTGAAACCGGGTCGGGGAACCCCAGCTCGACGCCCTCCGACTCTGCCACCGCCTTCCCTTCGAGCACAGCAAGCTCAAGAACCTCCATAAGCTCCGGGTATTCCAGAAGCTCGCCGTTGTAGAGCCCCGTTATCCCCACGAGGGCGTTGATCCCGGCATTGACCAGCAGCTTGTCCCACACAAGGCCGACCACGTTGTTTGATATGGTGGTTTCAAATCCCGCACCCTCAAGCAGCCCATGGACAGCCTCTATCCTTGCCGTCTTCTTTCCGTCAAGCTCTCCGATGGCCGTCATGCCAAAACCCGAATGCCGCACCTTACCTGGCCCCATCACCATTGCGCCTTGGGCGGTGGTCCCTGCCAGGACGTTTTCCATTCCGACGGCTTGGCTGATGATGTCTACGTTTCCAAGGCCGTTTTGGAGGGTGATCGCCGCAGTCTTTGGCCCGAACACCGCGATGTTGCTCAAAACCGCCTGCATTGTCATAGTCGATTTTACGAATATGATGGCTAGGTCGGCTTGCCCGGCCCGCGAAGCGTCCGAAAACGCGGTCACGTTGCCGTATTTGACCAGCTCCCCGTTTTCTTCAAGCAGCAGCCCGCAGGCGTTGATTGCGTCCACGTGCTCCTTCCATACGTCGATCAAGATTACCTCGTTCTCAGGTGACGCTGAGAGCTTCGCACCGTATAGGCTCCCCATGGCGCCAGCCCCAATCACAGCAATTTTCATTGTTCCCCCTCCGGCAAGAGTCAGTAGAGTGTTTTTATGTCTTCTTCGGTGACGCCGCCAAACACGTGGCACTCTTCCGGAAACGCCCCTGACTTAACCTCGGACTTGAAAGTTTCAAGCGCCCCGATTATCTGCTCGTTCAAGTGCAGGTACTGTTTTACGAACTTCGGCACAAACCTGTCGAAAAGCCCCACCATGTCGTGAAACACGAGCACCTGACCGTCCGTGTACCTTCCGCCGCCGATCCCGATGGTCGGTATGCCCACCTTTTCCGTGATGAGCTTCCCCAGCTGCTCCGGAATGCCTTCGAGCACTATGGAGAATGCCCCTGCCCTCTCGACGGCCAAGGCGTCTTCAAGGACCAGCTGCGCCGCTTCGCCTTTTCCTTGCACCTTGAAGCCTCCCATCTTTGAAGAAGTCTGCGGCGTCAGCCCGATGTGCCCCATGACAGGCGTCCCCGAGTCGACGATGGCCCGCACCATCCCAGCCATCTCCACCCCTCCTTCCAGCTTGACTACGTCGCACCTCCCCTCTTTCATCAGCCTGTTGGCGTTCATTATCGCCTGCTCCCTCGAAACGTTGTACGAACCGAAAGGCATGTCACCGACGATGAGCGGCGAAGGCGCCCCGACCACCACGGGCTTGATGTGGTGGATCATGTCCTCCATCGTGCATGGCACCGTCGAGACGTCGCCAAGCATCGTCATCATCAGCGAATCTCCGACAAGGACTATCTCGATCCCCGCTTTTTCAACGACGCAAGCCGTTGCATAGTCGTATGCCGTAGTCATGCTGATCTTTTCGACGCCCTTCATCGACTGCAGTTTCTGAATTGTCATTTTTGCCATTGTCTTTCCTCCTCTATCGCGGGCTGCAGCCCGCAGCCCAGATGGGGCTCTGCCCCATACCCTTGTCTAAACGCATCCCATGTTGCGGGATATTTTCATTGCCGCTTCCTTGACCAGATTTGCGTACTCGCCGCTGCTGCTTGAGCAAAACCGGAGGCTGGGCAGGGATATGCTGACCGCTGCAACAGGCATGCTGCGGTGGTTGAAAACCGGGGCGCCGAAGCATATCAGCCCATGCACGTACTCCTCGTTGTCCATCGAATAGCCCTGCTGCCTTATGCCGTCAAGGCGCTCTGCCGTCACTTTTGGGTCGGTCACTGTGTTTTCAGTGAATTTCTCGTATTTCAAGCCGGCAAAGACTCTAGCCCTTTCCTCAAGAGGCAAAAAAGCAAAAACGGCCTTCCCCATCCCCGTGCAGTAAAGCGGTATGACGGTGCCGATGTTGATCCCAACTTTGATTGTGGATTTGCTCTCTATTTTGTCTATGATTATCAGCTCGTTTTCCATCCTCATCGCCAAGTTCACGGTCTCGCCGGTCGCTTGGGCCAGCGACTCTATGTGCGGCTTTGCCGCGTTGTTGATGCCGATCCTTTCGATGATGCTTTGGCCAGCCTCGAACAGTTTGATGCTGTTCTCGTATTTCTGGCTTTCGCTGCTTTGCGTGATGTACCCTGCGTCCTTGATGGTGTTGACAAGCCTGTGGACAGTGGATTTGTCCATGGAAAGAGCCTGGCTCAGCTCCCCTATGCTCATGGAGCCGTTTTTCTTTAGCTCCTCAATTATAGCGAACGCCTTGATTATTGATTTTACGTTGTTTGCGTTTGGCATCGAAACCACCTTGCAATGCGCTCTGTCCCCAGACCGTCGCCTTGAACGTTTCGCAATACGAAACTCCGTTTCGTTCCTATGCTATCAATATATCAAAAAACTTTATGAAAATCAAGAAATCTTTTGACGAATCCCAAAAATATAATACGGATAGTTGACAAAAATACAAACAAAAGGTAAAGTTAAACACGGAGATTCATCATCAACATCAACATTATTACAAGGAGGCATCAACAATGGACACCGAACCAAAGCCCGCAGCAAAAACTATACAGGGCAACGCTTTCAAGCACGACTCGTACAAAATTCTGATGGCCCGGTACAAAAAAGCCAGCCAGCAGGACTTCTTCTTCGAAATGCTATGGATACTCTATGCGATGTTCGAGGACCGCACTTCAGCGTTTTTGTACTACATCGGGTTTGTCACAGAGGAAAGGCGCAAAGTCGTCGGAGACAAAAACATCCAAAAATCCATACGGGGGGTTTTGAACCTAAGCGAAAAGGCGAACTTTGACTTCGATACTCTGTACGGAAAAACCACCACGATCAAAAAGGCAGCAAAATGGCTGCAAAACAGTACGCCCGCCGACGAGTACCAAAAGGAACTGAAAGCGCTTTTGAACAGAAAAGCGATAAGCAGCCCGGAGTTCCTTAAGTGCTTGGATGGCATCGACTATTGGCGCGACAAACGCAACGGGCTTACCCATGCTTTGTTCTCCGTAGTCAGCTATGAAACGGCAAAGGAGCTTAAGCCGCTTGTTGAGCAAGGCTACCAGCTGGCCCGTACCCTCGACAATGCTGTGAACGCGCTCCGCAAGCGCAGCCAACAGAGCAGCATTCGGGAAAAGTTTAATCTGAAATAGAGGCGCCCCATGCCTGGTCGCGGGCATCGCCCGCGCCGGCGGCCTATAAAAAAGGAGAGATGCATATGCCAATGTACACCACTATCAAACGAATGAAGGACGGCACAGAAAAAAAACGCATAGCGGAAAAGCTCCTAGCCCTGCGGTCCCAGCTGGACCGGCAGGTGCCGGCAAAAACCGCCACAGACACTCTCTTGCTTGCGACGTGGAATATCCGGGCTTTCGGCGACAACCGCCGTACCGAAAGCCTTCACTACATAGCGGAAATAATAAGCCGCTTTGATGTGGTCGCTGTGCAGGAGGTGGCTTCCGATTTAGTAGGGTTGCAGAAGCTCGTCATGTTTTTGGGACCGAGCTGGGATTACATAGTGACGGACAGCACTGAAGGCACGGCTGGCGGCGGCGAACGCGTGGCGTTTTTGTACGACAAGACAAAGGTCTTCTTCCGCAAAATGGCCGGGGAAATCGTCCTGCCCGAGAGCAAACTGATCGACAAAAAGTGGCAATTCGCGCGCACGCCCTTCTCGGTTGCTTTCCAGGCCGGCTGGTTCCGCTTCATCCTAACGACCGTCCATGTCTATTACGGGACGTCCAACAGCGAAAACTCGCGCCGCGTGGAGGAAATCGACTCAATTTCCGAATTCCTTAAAAAACGCGCAAAGAAGGAAAACGAAAGCTACATACTACTCGGTGATTTCAATATCTTCAAACAAAGCGACGCCACGATGAAAGCCATGGAAAAGCACGGCTTCTACATCCCGGACGCTCTCCGCGAGCACCCTACGGACCTTGGGAAAACCAAATATTACGACCAGATAGCCTTCAATCTCAAGCTAGAACCTACTATGACTGTTTTTTCTGAAGGGAAGCAGCGGGCCGGGGCGTTCGATTTTACGGAAACGCTTTTTTCGCCCCAAGACCTGCCCCTGTACCAGGAGTACTTCGATCAGAAATACGTTAACGGCAAAACGGAGCAGCAGATCGAAAAATACTATCTGACCAACTGGCGCACGTTTGAGATGTCAGACCACCTGCCGCTGTGGATTGAGCTGAAAATAGACTTCAGCAACCAGTACCTCGACAAAATACAAAAAGCAACCGACTAGCAACTACCCACTACCCACTACCAACTACCAACTACCAACTACCAACTACCAACTACCAACTACCAACTACCCACTACCAACTACCCACTACCAACTACCCACTACAAACCCCCACTACCCTGCCCCCGCCCGAATAGACGTTGAACCGGCTTCCCCTTGCAAACCCGATCAGAGTGATGTCCGTCTTTACGGCAATTTCTACAGCCCTGTCAGTCGGCGCGGATACTGAGATTACGACCGGTATCCGCAGCCTTGCTGCTTTTAGGATGATTTCGGAGGTTACCCTTCCGCTCGTTACGAGTATCCCCTCTTCCGGATTAAGCCCGTCTATCAGGGCTTTTCCTATTGCTTTGTCGACGGCATTGCTCCTTCCGATGTCTTCATAAAACAGGCTTGCACCGCCTGGGAACACCATGGCGCAGCTGTGGACTGCACCCGTCTTGAAAAACAGCTCCGACTGCCCTTCAAAGGACGCCGCAATTCTTACTACTTCCTCAGAACTGATTTTTATTGCGCTTTCAATCTTGGGCAAGTTTTCCAAATCAACGCCGGCACCAGCAAGGCCCTCAGAAAAAACAAAACCCAC
>WRJV01000249.1 GCA_009778415.1 Clostridiales bacterium
AAATACGCCCGCACGATCAGCGCAAACATCACGTCGATGCTGATGGTGGCTTTTTCTGCGATAATTACCGTGATAGCCCTCATCGTCATACGCTTCCGCATCGGCGACAGCATCCGTGACGACATCAGGGACATAGGATCGCTGAAGGCCATCGGCTATACAAGCAACCAAGTCAAGGCCTCGATGCTGCTGCAGTACGCTGGCATTGCCCTGGCCGGGAGCCTGATTGGAATAGCCCTGTCTTACCTGGTTCTCCCCGTGCTGGCTAGGCTGCTCTCTGCCCAAACGGGGCTGCTTTGGCACCAAGGCTTTGCTCTGGGGACAAGCGCCGTATGCCTGCTGCTCATTTTGTCTGCGGCTTCTTTGAACGTCCTACACAGCGCACGGAGGGTAAAATCCTTAGATCCGGTTACGGCTGTCCGGGGGAGCCTGAATGCCCGCACTGTCAAAAAGAACTTTTTCCGTTTGGACAAGACGAGAGGCAGCCTCCAGTTCACCCTTGCCCGCAAGCTCATAGTGCAAAACCCGGTGCAAAACGCCATGATAGCGGTAATCATCGCTGCCGTTACTTACGCATCGGCCTTTGGCCTAGTGTTTTTTTACAACATGACTGTGGACAGCGACGCTTTTATCGGCACCATTGCGGGTGAAGTCAGTTCTCTTATGGTAAGGCCGCTTTCAGAGCAGAACACGGCAAGGATAAAGGAGGAGATAGGCAACATGCCCGAGGTGCGCAAATCAATCGTGTACGACGGCGCAGTGGTCCTCATCAACGACGAGGTGCTTTTCGCCGATGTTACAGAAAATTTCGACGACCTAGAGGGGCAGATGCTGTACGAGGGCAGCTATCCAGCATCGCCGGACGAAATCGCCGTCGGCGGGGCAACAAGCGAGAAGCTCGGCAAGGCTATAGGAGACACTGTCCGGGTAGTCAATGGGCATAAAGAAGCGGATTACCTGATTTGCGGTTTGATACAGTCCGGGAACAACATCGGAAGGACGCTGACCATGACGGTGGACGGGGTCAGGCGTATCATGCCGGATTACATTCCGGCCTCCATGTATGTCTACTTGAACGACGGGGTGGATACGGCATCCTTTATCCAGACTCTTGAAGACCAGTACAACGGCGTAATCGACACCCCGGTAAATCTTGAAGAGCTAATCCAAGCGGCAACAGGCTCGTATGTGTCTCTGGTCTCGGTTTTTGCGGTCTGCGTGCTCATGGTGACAGGTTTTGTGGTCTCTCTGGTCTTGTACTTTGTCATTAAGACCATGGTTGCGCGGCGAAAGCGCGAATTCGGAGTGCAGAAAGCGCTGGGCTTCACGTCGTTCCAACTGGTTCAGCAGATATCCATGAGCTTTTTGCCTATAGTTGCAATTGGTTCGGCAATCGGCATCGCCGGTGGGTACCTTTTCATCAACCCGATGCTTACAGCAATGTTCAAAGGCGTCGGCATCATGAAGTTCGAGCTCGTGATTTCCCATGCCTGGCTTGCTACCCTGTGCGTAGGCATCGTCCTGTTCTCCTATGCCGTGGCAACCCTTGTTTCCTCAAGAGTCCGCAAGATTTCCGCGTATGCGCTGATGACCGAGTGACAAAAGCGTGACAAAAGGGGACGGTTCTTGTGTCACGGGAGCCGTCCCCTTTTATAGTACGTGCCTTGAAAACCCATCCACATTTCTGCCGAATAGTCAAAAATCATAGCGAGAGAATGTGCAAATTCGGGCGTTATCCTTGCTTTGCCCCTGATTACAGTATTGATGTGCTTTGGCGTAACCCCTGTTCGCATAGCAAGCTCTTTTTGAGACATTCCGTGCAATTCAATGAGTTCCTCAATATGGTCGCCGGGCAAAACTGCATAATCGGGGGAATATTGATTCATTCCATTAGCCATGATAATCCACCACCTCAATAATTGTTATTGAATCAACTTTTTCCTTATTATTATCACATTTTACATGCAATACGAAATAAATGCAACAAGAAACTGATCCTCTTCAATCTTCCATCAGAGTAATTAAATAACCAAGATCCCCTTTAAGCGCTTTCTTCACTCTTTTTTCACTTCCAAAAACAACATTTTTTGCTATTACGAACGCAAAATAGCTTATCAAAATAACGCCCATGATCACTACCATTTTTTCCACTTCTGCCCGCTCTACCCAAGCAAACAGCGCCACCAAAGTGATAGTGGAGACAGACAAAAGAATCTGTGCAGTTGTTGAGAGCTGCGTCCTCACATTGGAATCTCCTATTATGTCATCACAGCATTCTATTAGACATTTGATGCTTTTCTTATTGTATAGGTTGTTTTCCTTGAGTATACTAATTAGCGGCTCAAATCGCCGTTTTTTGTAATCATCAAGATACGAACGCTGCTTTTTCGGGAATGACTTTATTTGATATGTCCATATCACCAGCGCAAAAATCAAGTCTGCTATTGTAACTATTAATCCAAGTCCAGTCCGAACTTGAAAAAACCAGAGGTAAACACCTACAGGTATAAGTGCAATTATGATAACATGGGCAATCATTTCATATATATTCATTCTTGTTGTCTTCGCTATTGGCGGGCATCTATACAAATTAGCTCTGTATAAGTTGAAGACATATTCAAACATCCTTTTATCCTCACTTTCATGTAATTTTAAAAGGGCCGCTGAAATGCTGATAGCGTTTCAGCGGTCCTGTTTCGATTTAGCTTATTTTTACTTTGTGTAATGTATGAACAGGTCGAGCAAATCAAGCATGTCGATTTTGCCGTCGTCATTGACGTCGCACATGCTGGCTGTGACGCCTTTGCCCTTCGAGTCGTTTACCTTCACCAAGGTGTCCCATTCGGGGTTTCCGCTGACAAAGCCGCAGTAAAGCAGCATCATGCCCAGGTCCAGGGCGTCCACCTTGTTGTCCTTGTTCAGGTCGTATTTCGAGTAGACCAGCTGGTCGATAAACGTGGTAGCCTCGCCCGCTTCTATTACCGCGTCGAGGTAGGCCGTCACCTCGCCTACTAGCCCCACCACACGGGCGCCGGTCAGCTTCATGGTTGCCTCGCCTTTTGCCCTTGGCGCGAAAACGAATTTAGCTATGTCTGCATAGTCTTTGGACGTAAAGCCGGTCGTACCGTCTCCCGCCGGGTACCCAATAGTAAGGGTGCCCTTCCAAATGCTTCCGCCCAAACTGCGCCAACTGATGCCGTCTATGGCCGTAAACCCGGAGAGCGCCTCGACCCCCTTGCCCGCAAGCAAGCCGGCGTCCACTTCAAATTCCAGTTCTACGGACAGCACGTCATCTGCCCCGCGAAGCGAAAGGGTGAACTCCACGTCGCCTTCGATCCCACTGACATCTGGTACACCTAGGCTGAGGGCCAAAACAGCAGGCACATAGTCCAAAATTCTGCCATCGATTTTCGCAACGCTCTCGGTGATCGTTTTGTCAGGCAGAGAGTTTACGTACTGCTCAAACACTGCGTCCAGCGAATCGATTTCAGCCACTGTCTTCAGTGCCTGGATTGCGGTGTAGCCGTCGCCGCCGTTTGCCATGAAGTCGTTGGTGGCAAGCCTGTAGACCGTCGTGTCGTCGGTGAAGTCGATGGGTTTGCCGTTGATGGTAATGTACGCCACCTTTTGCCCAACTTCTGCAGCAGGGTCGTAAGCCACGTACATACCCGATATCTGCGGGAACCTGCCGTCTGCGGTTGGAGCGAACTGCACTCCGTTTTCCATCATTTCCTTCAGCGCTTTCGGGGTGGCTTCCTTTATGACCAGCACGTTGCCGAAAGGCAGGACGCTGTTCAGGTCTCCCCTTGTCACATCCCCTACCTTAATGTCGGCTCTGAGGCCGCCCCCGTTGGTAATCGCCACATCTGCGCCACCGACTGCCCTCATGGCGTCAGCCACCAAGTTGCCCAAAGCCTGTTCGGAATTGCGCACTCCCTGTGTCGTGTTGTCGCCCCTGGCGCTTGAAAGGAACACCTCCGACTTCGCTACAACTTCGCTGTAAAGCGCAAGCACCGCCTGCTTCATGGTTTCTGCCATCGCGAATACCGCCGGGTCGCCTGTAATGTCTGCTGTGTCGGCTTTAGCTATCAGCGACGCCGTTTTGCTTATTATTTCCCCGTCCGAGTTGATTGTGACGGACACCAACCCCAAGTTCTCCTGGTACTGGCCGTCCCCTGCGATCAGCACACCGCCTGCGGTTACAGAACCGAGGAGATGGTCGTGCCCGTCGATTACGACGTCAGGCTTTACATCAAGCTCGTCCAGGAACGCTATTATTTCGGGCCTGCTGACGTGAGCCAGCCCGACGACAATCTGTGCGCCGCCTGCCACAAGCTCAGAAATGGCGTTCTCAGCGGACTGTTTGTACGCCCTGAACTCTAGAGTTTCAACGTTTATCGGGTTTGTCACAATAGGAGTGGTCTGGGTGGTCAAACCGAAAAACCCGACTTTGACTCCGTCTATGGTGACTATCTTCGTGGTCGGCAGGTAGCTTTGGCCTGTTGCTGTCACATACACGTTCGACGATATGATGTCGAGGCCTTTGCCGGCTGCAACACCCGCCAGTTCGGACAGCCTGACGCTGCCGAAGTTGAAGTCGTGGTTGCCGGGCGTCATTACGCTGTAGCCTGCCGCCGCCATCAGCTCTATCGCGTTGAGCCCGCTGTTCACGTTGACGATGGGCAGCCCGTGGACGGTGTCCCCAACGTCGACCAGTATCGAATTTGCAGTGCTGTTTTTGATTGCCGCTATCTTGTCCATGCCTATCATGCCGGCGTTGTTGCCGTCAACCTGATAGATGCGCCCGTGGGTGTCGTTTGTGTGCAGTATGCTTATCGTCTTTTCCGACGGTGCGGCAAGCATTACCTCTGCCAGGTCGCGCACCCGCAGGCGGGAGCCGACCGTGTCAGTCGAAGCAAGGCCGATTGCCGTGACTTTTGCGCCTACGGCGATACCAGCGTCAATTGCCGCTGCGCCGGTTGCGCTGTCCTTAATGTAACCGTCCATGAAGACCCGCGCTTCGCCTGTTCCATCGTTTACATACAGCGTATCGCTTTCTGCTTTCGTGACGGTCCCCTCGATTTTTACGAGCCAGCCTTCGTTTTCCTTCTTCATGCTGTCTGCGGTAGTAAACGTCTTTGGATCCAGTGGGTTAAGTGAAATATCCAAGAGTTCAATGTCGTCGTTCTCGTTGAACACGCCCAGCTCCACGTCGCCCAGGTAGCTCTTGAGCACGCCGGAGACCCTGACCTTCTGGCCTAGGTACAGCTGCAGGTCGCTGACCGGGTGAATGCAGATGCCGCCCGTGTCGTCTTGGACGTAAATGCAGTCGAAGAACGCGTTGTCCCTGCCTGCCGAAGATGATTGCGACGTGACCGTGCCTTCAATTGTGTACGCCCTCCCCATGTCGCCTTTCCTGGCATCTGCCACCGTCGAAACGTTGAGGGTCTTGAAGGATTTCAGCATCGCTTTTGCTATGGGGAAGTTGTCGAACTGGTTTTCGTCGCTCTCAAAGCTTGAGCAAAAAACTGACCCTGCCACATATGCTGTGCCGCCTGCGGTTGTCTGCTCCTGCGCCAGGATCAGCATATCTGTGCCGCTGCCTACATTTACCGCATCGCCTGTATGGGCGGAGTCGTAGCTTTGCATCCCAGCTATGCCGTTTATCAACCGGACCGTGTTCGCGCCCGGCACCAGCCCCGCCGCGCTGTAGACGCGGTAGTCCTTCGACAGTTCGAGGCCCGCCAAAATGCCGTTCCCCGTAAACGATGCTGCCGGTATGGAGAACTGGTACGTGCTTGTGTTGTTCAGTATGAGCTCGTCGCCGTTTATCCTCGTGGTGACGCCAAACTGGTCAAGCACATTGTTCATGATCACGAACGTGCGCAGGTCGCCGGCGCCCTCGCCGTAGTCGGCCCTGGCCATAAGAAGCAGGTTGCCGCCTTTGTCCGCGAAGCGCTTGATCACTGCAAGCTCGGCTGCCGAATACGTGAACTGCTCGAAGCCGGCTGCCACGCTGCTGCGGTTGTATGGCGTGGTAACGATGAGCCCGTCCGCGCCGGCGAGAACCTCGTCCGTCAAAGCAGCAGCCCACACGAACACAATGCCTTCGTCAGCCACATAGTTCTCAAGGGTCTGAAGGTTGTCCGCGTAATTGTCCTTTACGTAGTTGTTCATGTGCGCGGCGTCGATTACTATCTTGGCAACCGAATTCGGGTCCACAGCCTTGAAGCGGAGCACCTCAGTGTACGTTTTCACAACCCCGCCGAACATGCCCTCCACAGCCACGTTGACAGTGTTGCTGCCCACGATTGTCGGCGTTATGGATACCACGTCGTCCCTGTTGCCGCTGGGCGCCACTGTTAGCGGCCCGTTTGTCTTCGCTATCTGGTTGCCGTCTGCATCGGTGTAAGTGATGGAATTGACGACGAAGTCGCCTGTTGATGCGTCGTTAAAAAGCTTGGTGGTGAGGTTAATCGGGCTGCCCCACATGGGGGTTCCCGCGTCAAGCCTGATGCTCGTAATCCCTTGTTTGTCTATCTGTATTTCCTTGACCCAAATCGGAGCGGTAAGCGTCATGTCGTCGTTGGGCTGCACGATTTTGACGTAGTAGTACTCGTCGTCAGCCGGAATCTGGAAATCCCAAGTAGCAGTAAGGGAATTGCTGGTCTGCGAGATGACTTCCCTGCCGTTTTTCGTGATGAGGGAAATCCTGCCCAGGTTGGCTGCAGTGTTCTGCGCCGCCACGTGTACGTCCAGAGTAGTCGGATGGTCGTCAAAAATGGTGCCCATGACTGCGCCGTTGATGGTAAAGTCCACTTTCATGGTCTTGTTTTCTGTGGAATAGACCCTGCGGTTCGCCATGGCGTTGTACAATGCTGCTCTCGTGAGCTCGGTCGCCAGGATGACTGTCCTGTGGTCGTTGGCTATCCCCCAGTTCGCCGAATGGTTGTCCTGGTTGTTTGTGGGGGCCAGGTGCCACCCCTTGGAAAGCGCCCTGTCGTAATAGCTGTCCGAGCGCCAGTAGCCGTTGTTCAGCCGTTTGTTGGTGCCGTCCCCGTTGCCCACCTCGACTAGGGTAATGGCCCTGTCCCGGGCAGGGGTGTAGTACGCAAAGTCGGTGAAGTCCCCAAAAGTCGTCCCCGGATGGTTGAACTGGGTTATTGACTGCGGAATGTCAACCACGTCGTCGTAGTAATTCTGAAGCCCCGCGCCGCCCGTCAGGCTGGTGTACCTTGGGTTGTTGCGGCTGACGTAGCCTGTCGTGTTGAAAGTGTTGACATGGCCGTATTGGGTGTTGGCCCAAGTCATTTCAAAGCCCATCATTCCGACAAAAGTGCTGCTCGTGAATTCGTCGGCGACAGCAAGGCCGTTGGTCCACCTGCTTCCGTTAGCGCCGCCGCCTGTGGTAAAATTACCCAAGTTTGAGGCGGTGTCGAAGTAGTTTGAGTGGTCGGTCACTGTCCAATAATCCAAGCCCGCCCTGTCCCTAGCCATGGTAAAGGCATCTGCGAACGAACCGGTGCCGTCCGAGTTGCTGGTGTGGGAATGCAGCATGCCGTAATAGTGGTGGTAGGCGTCCGCCGGCAGCGGCGCCTCTTTTAGCGTATACGTAAACGTGGCAATGTCGCTGTCGAGCATGCCCTCTTTGGTGGCATAGGCTTTGACAATGGCAGGCAATGCGGGTATTGCGAAAGCTTCTTGATAGTCTATGAAATCGATGCCGTTCAACGTGTACTTGATCAGCGCGCCCTGGGTAGCGCATGCAAGCGCCACTTTGGCGTCTTGCAGGATTGCACCCGATGCCGGGTTTGCTGTGACCGCTGCTGCCTTTTCGACAACAGGGCCGCTATCGCCTATGTATCTGCCTGTAATCACAATGCTGTTGATGTTGCTGGTGCCGCCGGAGGCAATCAGCTCAGTCGGCGAGTACGTGCCCGTCCCAGCTCGCGAGCTGATGTTCGACGCAAGCAGGAGCCTTAAGTACACCTTGTCAAGGTCATTTGCTTCTGCCGGCAGTGGAACGTTGTTCAGCGTCACGGCCAAAGCTGTGGATATGACACTTGCGTCATACGTGTTGCTGGTAACGCTCTTCCAAGTGCTCCCGTCAACCGAATACTGCAGCTTGAAGTCCCGGGGGCCCGTCCCGGAAGAACGCTGTGCCAAGGAAACCGTCATGCTTTCAAAATCCTTTGATGGGAAAGCCAGCATCCAGTACTTGTCCCCTGCCGCCGTTGCCCAGTCCGTGATGCAAAGGCTGGCAGTGCTGAAAGTCGGTACTGCGTTCTGGAAATTCGTGAGCACCGCGCCGTCCTTGTTTTCGCCGCCCGTCGCCGGTGCGGCGGCTGCGGCCGGTACAGCGGAATAGTTCCATTCGGCCACAACAGCCGTTTCGCCGTATTGGGGCGCGGCTGCCGCGCTGACCGAAACCATGCTGAAAACCATGCACAGAGCCAGCGCGATTGACAGCGTTTTTCTTGTGATAACTGATCGTTTGTTCATTGTGTAACCTCCTCGATTTTATCTTGAGCTTGCTTAAGCTCTCGGCTTGCATTGATTATATCATTTCTTGTCCAGTTTAGGCAATCGCTTTTGACATCAAAAAAACATTGCCCAAATATTGATTGTATTTGAACAATGTAAAAAAAACGAAAAGCTTGTGTAAGAATTCTGAGAAATTAATGACTGTTATATCGCATTTCCAGTTGCGGCATCATTTGTATTATTTTCCCATCAAGAACCTTCCCGTTGGCTTTTTTATTTCGCTTCACACCATCGGAACCCCAAGTACCCCATTGCTTGAAAAAGAAAGCCGCGCCTTGTTCGTCAGCCTGATGCAAAATTGAACGTACCCATTCCGGCTTCATCAGGCGAGCCTTAGCTCCGCTTTCTCCTCCGACAATTACCCAATCGATACCTGACAAGTCAATTACTCCGAGATCTTCCACAAGTGGCTCACACGATAAGAAACGAATGGAAGACTGTAACCGTCGAAGGGAACCGATGCGCGGCAATTCAGATGGCGCTTCGACAGTTACTCCGAGCCATACATTTTCAGGGATATTCG
>WRJV01000250.1 GCA_009778415.1 Clostridiales bacterium
CCCCCAACTACCAACTACCAACTACCAACTACAAACTACCCACTACCCACTACAAACTACCCACTACAAACTCTCTACCAACTACCAACTACCAACTACAAACTACCCACTACAAACTCCACAAAACACTTGTATTTTTCGACAGGTGATTATATAATAAAATCGTAAATCAAAATGTTAGGAGGATTAGATGGAACTCATATTATTTCTGATTATTTTTCCGCTCGTCGCTGCAATAGCCCTATTGCTTATCAAGGCAGACGCGGGAAGAGACGCTGTGGTGGCCGCCGCATCCTTGGTCATCGCAGGAGTTTCGATTTTTCTTTTTATCCAATATTTCGACGCAGGGCACAAACTGTTCGACTTTGAGAGCGAAGCCGTGGGCTATGCGATGGCTGCCATCGAAGCGTGCCTTGCCCTTGTGATCATCGTGTTGGGTATTAAGTACAAAAAATATTTGGCGTCGGTCCTGGCAGCAATACAGGCGCCGATCATGATCTGGTTCGAGTTCAGCACAGGGCACGAGATTCCAATCGACAACAACATCTACATCGACAAGCTTTCATTGATAATGATACTGATAATAGGAGTGATAGGGACGCTGATATGCGTGTACTCGCTTCCATACATGAAAGATTTTCAGCATCACCATCAAGGGGAGCCGGACAGAAGGCCATGGTTCTTCTTCCTGATGTTCCTGTTCCTTTCCGCAATGTTCGGGATCGTAGTGTCAAACAACCTGGTTTGGATGTACTTCTTCTGGGAGATAACCACGTTGTGCTCGTTCTTCCTCATCGGCTACACGAAGACGGAAGAGGCGATACGGAATTCGTTCAGGGCCCTTGTCATGAACCTGCTCGGAGGGATCGGGTTCGTGCTTGCGATAGTCTTCCTGGGCAAGGTCTTCGGAACGCTCGAACTAAATACGATGCTCATGTACGGAGGCATTCAGCAGTACAGCTTCATGATGGGCATTCCTGTGGCACTGCTGGCATTCGCCGGGATCACAAAAGCAGCGCAGATGCCGTTTAACAGCTGGCTGCTGGGGGCGATGGTTGCGCCGACGCCCACGTCCGCACTGCTTCATTCGTCTACGATGGTCAAGGCGGGGGTGTTCCTGATAATCAAGCTGTCTCCGGCGCTCGGGTTCAACATAGCGGGCATCATGGTAATGATGGTAGGCGGGATCACGTTCCTGATGGCGTCGCTTGCCGCAATATCGCAGAGCAATGCAAAGCGGGTGCTTGCATACTCGACTGTTGCAAACCTAGGGCTGATCGTGGCTTGCGGGGGAGTAGGGACCTACGGCGCGGTATGGGCAGGGATAATGCTCATCATATTCCACGCCATAACCAAATCCCTGCTGTTCCTCTGCGTCGGCACAGCCGAGCACAACATCGGGAGCAGGGACATAGAGGACATGGACGGGCTGTTTGAAAGGATGCCGAGGCTGGCGGAGTTCATGATGATCGGGATTGCAGGGATGTTCCTGGCGCCCTTCGGGATGCTCATTTCCAAATGGGCGACGATGACGGCTTTCGTGGAATCAAACAACATCATCCTGGTAATGCTCATCTGCTTCGGAAGCGCCGCCACCATGTTCTACTGGGCCAAATGGCTAGGCAAGATGTCTGCGATAATGGCAGGAAGGGACAACGCCCAACTCAACGTACACAGAGGGGAATGGTCTGTGCTCGGCACGCTTACGGGGCTGACAATCCTGATATGCCTCATGTTCCCGATGGTTTCGTCCACTTCGGTAGTGCCGTACATCGACGAGGTCTTCGGAGGCCAGCACGACATGCTGCTGTCAGACAGCAACATGAGGATCATGTGGGCGATGCTCGCCCTTGTCGTGCTTCTCACCGTATTCTTCTTCGGAAGGACAAACAAGAAGATCGTACCGATCTACATGGCTGGGGTGAACACCGGCGACAACCTGACGTTCCGGGGCGCAATGGAGAAAGAAGTAGCCGTCTCGCTCAGGAACTGGTACATGGAGAAGTACTTCGGCGAGGCCAAAATGAACGCTATTGGCGGCATTTCGGCTGCTGCGGTCATAGTGATCGTTTTTTCGATAATAATAGGCGTTCTGCTGATAATGGGAGGTGTGCTAAATGGTTAAAATCATCGTGCTCGTAGCGGCATACCTGATATTCGCCCCGATAGTGGGCGGGCTCCTTGCAGGGATAGACAGGGTCATTACAGCCAGGATGCAGGGCAGGGTAGGCCCCCCTGTGATACAGCCGTTCTACGACGTGTTCAAGCTTATGGAAAAAGAAGCTGTCACGGTGAACAAGACGCAGGATTTCTACGTAATGTGCTTCCTCATCTTCATAGTTATAACGGGATGCCTGTTCTTTGCGGGGCAAAACCTGCTGCTGATAATCTTTTCGCTGACGCTGGCAAGCGTATTCCTTGTCATTGCCGCGTATTCGTCGAATTCGCCTTACTCCCAGATCGGCGCGGAAAGGGAACTCCTTCAAGCGATGGCCTACGAGCCAATGGTGCTGATAACAGCGGTGGCGTTTTTCCTGTACACGGGAAGCTTCGAGGTTTCTGCCATACTTGCCTACGAGAAGATGGCTATCCTGCCACTGCTCGGCATTTTCCTCGGGTACCTGTTCATATTGACGATAAAATTCAGAAAGTCGCCGTTTGACCTCTCCATGTCCCATCACGGGCACCAAGAGCTCGTCAAGGGGCTGACAACGGAAATATCAGGCAAATCCTTGGCCCTGATAGAGATAGCCCACTGGTACGAAAACATATTCCTGCTCGGGTTCATATTCCTCTTCTTCGCCAACGGGACGCAAACCGGGATCATCGTCGGGGTTATCGTCTGCTTGGCTGCGTATTTCCTCGAAATATTCATTGACAACAATTTCGCCAGGATGAAATGGCAATTCGCGCTCAATTCGTCCTGGGTAGTCGCAGCGGCTCTTGGCTTTGCAAACTTGGCCGTCCTGTATGTTCCGGTCATCCTTTCCACGATGATCGGCATCACTGGTTAAGGGGGTGTGAAGAAGATGTCATATATAACAAAATCACCATGGATAATCCACTATGACGGCTCCAGCTGCAACGGCTGCGACATTGAAGTGCTCGCCTGCCTGACACCGATGTACGACGTGGAAAGGTTTGGGATCATCAACACGGGCAACCCCAAGCATGCGGACATATTCCTGGTAACCGGGTCAATCAACGAACAGAACAAAGAAGTCGTACGACAGATATACGAGCAGATGCCGTCCCCGAAAGTCGTGGTCGCAGTGGGTATCTGCGCCAATTCAGGAGGCATTTTTAAAGAATGCTACAACATTCTCGGCGGCGTAGACAAAGTGATACCTGTCGACGTGTACGTGCCGGGGTGCGCGGCAAGGCCCGAGGCGATCATAGACGGCGTTGTCAAGGGGCTTTCGGTCTTGGCTGAGAAGAGAAGCGCCAAGGCAACGGTTGCGCCGGATGCGGCTGCTGCGGCAGAGCCGGATGAATTGGAAGTGCCAGTCGAGCCGGGCGAGGCAAACGGCGCAGATAAGGGGGGAGCGTAAATGAGCGATAAAAAATATTTAATCCAAAACTTCGTGCCTGTCACCGCTTCCGAACTGCTGGGCAAGGTGCAGGACTTGAAAGCTGACGGGTACAGGCTGGGGCAGGCGTGCTGCACAAAGCTTGGTGACGGATTCGAAATCATGTATTCCTTTGACAAGGACCATGAGCTCTTGAACTTGAAGATGGCGGTCGGCGAGGGGCAGGAAGTCGAGAGCATTTCAAACATAATCTGGCATGCTTTCATATATGAAAACGAGATGCACGACCTGTTTGGGATATCGTTTGGCAATTCGGCGCTGGACTACGGCGGGCATTTCTTCAAAGTGGCAGAGCCTACTCCGTGGAATCCGAAAAACGAAGAAAGGAAGGCAGAGCAAAATGGGTAAGAGAACTATTATTCCTTTCGGGCCCCAGCACCCGGTATTGCCAGAACCGATTCACCTCGACCTTGTCATCGAGGACGAAACCGTCGTAGAGGCGATCCCGTCCATCGGATTCATTCACAGGGGCCTCGAAAAGCTCGTCGAGAAGAAAGAGTACACCGAGATGGTGTATGTCATCGAGAGGATTTGCGGCATCTGCAGTTTTGGCCACGGATGGGGCTACTGCGCCGCAGTCGAAGGGCTGATGAACGTGGAAGTGCCGGAGAGGGCAGAATACCTGAGGACCATATGGCACGAACTTTCAAGGATACACAGCCATCTTCTGTGGCTTGGCCTGATGGCCGACGCATTTGGCTTTGAAAGCCTGTTCATGCACTGCTGGCGGCTCCGCGAAACTGTGCTGGACATCTTTGAGAAGACCACCGGCGGCCGGGTCATCTTTTCGGTCTGCAAGCTGGGCGGAGTGAGAAAGGACGTGGACAACGAAACCTTGGCAGGCATCGTTTCCGATTTAAACAAAATGAAAGCAGGGCTCAAAGAGGTGACCGACGTGTTCATATCGGACCAGTCAGTCAAAAACAGGACTCTGGGCGTAGGCGTTTTGACTAAAGAGAAAGCCATGGAGTTCGGCGCTGTGGGGCCTGTCGCCCGGGCGTCCGGGGTGCTGCAGGACATCAGGCTCACCGGCAAAGGCGTTTACGAAGAGCTTGGCTTTGAACCTGTGATGGACACGCGCGGCGACTGCTACGCCAGGACGTCCGTCCGTATACGGGAGGTGTTCCAGTCCATAGACTTGATTGCTGCTGCAGCAGAAAAAATCCCGGACGGCGATATTGCGGTGGCTGTCAAAGGGAACCCGGACGGCGAATTCATCTTGAGGATGGAACAGCCGAGGGGCGAAGCGTTCTACTACGCGAAAGGCTCGGGGAGCAAATTCCTTGACAGGATGAGGGTCAGGACACCGACCAACCAGAACATACCGGCGCTAGTACAGATGCTGCAGGGTGCCGACCTAGCGGACGTGCCGGTGCTCGTTCTCACAATAGACCCATGCATCAGTTGTACGGAAAGGTAGGTGAGACAAGTGGGTACATTCAAAATAGGAGGCGTTGTTTTAAAGAGCCTGTTCAACAAGCCCGCGACTCTCATGTATCCTGTCGTCCCAAGGACATGGCAGGAGAGGACGAGGGGCAGCATAGGCATTGAGGAAGCCGACTGCATCCTCTGCGGGATATGCTCAAAGAAATGCCCTACGCATGCGATAACGGTGGTCCGCGACCAGAGGACGTGGGCCGTAGAAAGGATGCAGTGCATACAGTGCGGCAGCTGCGTGGAGTCCTGCCCAAAGAAGTGCCTTTGCATGCATCCCGAATACACGGCGCCGGGCACGGAGAAAATCACCGACGTAGTGCATGTGCCGGAGCAGCCAAAACAACCAAAACCTGAAGCCGCAGCGGCGGCAGAATAAAAATAAATTATTTGCGTAAGGAGGCTATTATGGCAAAAAACAAGATGAAAACAATGGATGGGAATACGGCTGCCGCGTACGTTTCGTACGCTTTCACCGACGTAGCCGCTATCTACCCGATTACGCCGTCTTCCACAATGGCTGAAGTTGTCGATGACATGTCAGCCCACGGCCAGAAAAACATATTTGGCCAAGAAGTGAAAGTAGTGGAAATGCAGTCAGAGGGCGGTGCAGCCGGAACGGTCCACGGTTCGCTTGCGGCCGGCGCGCTGACCACGACATACACGGCGTCTCAAGGGCTGCTTCTGATGATACCGAACATGTACAAAATTGCGGGTGAGCTCCTCCCGGGCGTGTTCCACGTCTCAGCAAGGACGCTTGCAGCGCATGCGCTCTGCATCTTCGGAGATCATTCAGACGTCATGTCGACAAGGCATACGGGGTTTGCCCTGCTGTGCTCGAATTCTGTCCAAGAGGTGATGGACCTCGGAAGCATAGCGCACTTGTCCGCGATCAAAGGCAGGGTTCCGTTCCTGCACTTCTTCGACGGGTTTAGGACGTCCCACGAGGTTCAAAAAATAGAAACCCTGGATTATGCGGATTTCAAGGGCCTTGTGGACACGGAAGCATTGCAGAGGTTCAGAGACAACGCGCTAAACCCAGAGCACCCCGTAGTGCGCGGGACTGCGCAAAACCCCGACATTTTCTTCCAAGCCAGGGAAGCGGCGAGCAAGTACTACGACGCGCTGCCGGCCATAGTAGCAGGTTACATGAAAGAAATATCGGAACTGACAGGCAGGGAATACAAGCTCTTTGACTATGTTGGCGCACCGGACGCCGAAAACATCATAGTTGCGATGGGTTCCGTCTGCGAGACGATTGAAGAGACCATAGACGCCCTCGCGGCCAAAGGCGAAAAAATCGGGCTCGTAAAGGTGAGGCTCTACAGGCCTTGGGCACCCGAGTACCTGAAAAACGTCATCCCGAAAACGGTCAAGCGTATTGCCGTGCTGGACAGGACGAAGGAGCCCGGGGCGCCGGGCGACCCGCTATACATGGACATCAAGTCTATGTACTACGGCGAGAAGGACGCGCCTGAGATATTCGGCGGCAGGTACGGACTTGGCTCAAAGGACACTACGCCCGGCCAGATAGCGGCCGTGTACGAAAACCTCGGGAAACCGCAGCCAAAGGATCACTTCACCATCGGCATAGTGGACGACGTGAGGGACACGTCGCTGGAAACCATTGACATCACCACAGAGCCGGAAGGGACTGTAAGGTGCAAGTTCTGGGGGCTCGGTTCGGACGGCACGGTAGGGGCGAACAAGAGCGCGATCAAAATAATCGGCGACGAGACAGACCTCTACGCACAGGGATATTTCGCCTACGACTCGAAGAAATCGGGGGGCGTCACAATTTCCCATCTGAGGTTCGGCAAGAACAAGATCAAGTCCACGTACCTGATAACCGAAGCCGACTTTATAGCGTGCCACAACCAGGCCTACGTCAACCAGTATGACTTGCTCAAGGGGCTGAAAAAGGGCGGCACTTTCGTGCTGAACTGCATCTGGGACAAAGACGGCCTTGAGGAAAACCTGCCCGCTGAAATGAAGCGGTACATCGCATTAAACGACATCAATTTCTACATCATAGACGCTACCGACAAAGCGCTGAAGCTCGGGCTCAGAAACAGGATCAACATGATAATGCAGGCGGCGTTTTTCAAGCTTGCGAACGTCATCCCTGTGGACGACGCCGTTAATTACCTCAAGGCTTCAGTAGTAGGGAGCTACGGCCACAAGGGCGAAAAAGTTGTAAAAATGAACCAGGACGCCATAGACGCCGGGGTTGACGGCCTCACGAAGATAGAAATCCCTGCATCTTGGAAAGACGCAGAGGTCAGCGAAAAGGCGAAACGCGACATCCCCGAGTTCATTGAAGAGGTATTAGTGCCCATGAACAGGCAGGAGGGCGACTCGCTGCCCGTGAGCAAATTCGAAGGCGCCGCTGACGGGACTTTCCCGGTCGGGACATCTGCCTATGAAAAGAGGGGCGTAGCCGTAAGCCTCCCCGAGTGGAAGCCCGAAAACTGCATCCAGTGCAACCAGTGCTCGTTCGTCTGCCCGCATGCGGCGATCAGGCCAATCCTTTTGAACGCCGACGAGAAGGCGGCTGCGCCGGACAGCTTCAATACGATCAAGGCTTCCGGCAAGGGGTTTGAAGGGCTCGAATACAGGATGCAGCTGGCGGCCATGGACTGCATGGGCTGCGGCAACTGCGAGGACATCTGCCCGGCGAAGACCAAGGCACTTGAAATGAAGCCATTCGCTGAGGTCGAAAAGGAAGCGGCGAACTGGGACTATGCGGCAAAGATTCCCGTAAGGGACACGCTGATGGCGAAAAACACCGTGAAGGGCAGCCAGTTCGCAAAGCCTTACCTGGAGTTTTCCGGCGCTTGCACCGGCTGCGGGGAGACCCCGTACATCAAGCTCGTGACGCAGCTCTTTGGAGACAGGATGATGATCGCAAACGCTACAGGCTGCTCGTCCATCTGGGGCGCGTCGGCACCGTCCATGCCTTACTGCAAGGACGAAAACGGCAGGGGGCCTTCCTGGGCGAACTCGCTGTTTGAAGACAATGCGGAGTACGGCCTTGGGATGGCGGTAGGCGTGAGGCAGATGAGGGAAAAAATCGCCCTTTGCATGAACGGCATCCTTAAAGGGGATCCGCCTGCGGAAATCAAAGACGCGTTTGCCGAGTGGCTTGACAATTTCGACAATGGCGGCAAATCGAGGGAAGCAAGCGAAAAAGCCCTCGCCGCAATTAAGAGCGCTGGTTTGACCGGGGAGGCAAAAGAGCTGGCCGATGAGATACTGGCCAAAAAAGATTTCCTCGTCAAGAAATCCGTGTGGTGCCTGGGCGGTGACGGATGGGCCTACGACATAGGGTACGGCGGGCTCGACCACGTCCTCGCCTCCGGCGAAGACGTCAACATGCTGGTGTTCGACACAGAGGTGTACTCGAACACAGGAGGCCAGGCTTCAAAATCGACGCCTACTGCGGCGATCGCCAAGTTTGCGGCTTCCGGCAAGAAGATCAAGAAAAAGGACTTGGGCATGATGGCCATGAGCTACGGCTACGTATACGTTGCACAAGTCGGAATGGGCGCAGACAAGAACCAGTTCATGAAAGCCGTAATCGAAGCGGAGAGCTACAAAGGGCCATCGATAATTATCTGTTACGCCCCCTGCATCAACCACGGCATGAAAAAAGGCATGGGCAAGACCCAGGAAAACACAAAAGAAGCTGTGGACTGCGGCTACTGGCACCTGTTCAGGTTCAACCCACTGCTCAAAGAGCAGGGCAAGAACCCGTTCACCTTGGATTCAAAAGCGCCGGCGGCAAGCTTCAGGGACTTCATAATGGATCAGTTCAGGTATTCGTCTTTGAACGAGGAATTCCCGGACACTGCAGAGGAACTGTTCGCGCGGGCTGAAGCAAACGCGAAGGAAAGGTACGAAAGCTATAAGCGGCTGACCGAATAACGCATATGACAAAAGGGGACGGTTCCTGTGTCATGCCTGTGCAGTGACAGGCTCAGGAACCGTCCCCTTTTTATTTCTGTCAAGCAGCCCGCCTCGTTTCGAGGGCGCGGACGCAGTAGTAGAATATCACATAAGTCGCAAACAGGCCAATCATGAACATCCAGTCCTTGACCATTGAAGG
>WRJV01000251.1 GCA_009778415.1 Clostridiales bacterium
TAACAAACACCATGATAGAGCAACGCTCCCTGAAAGGCCCCGGCACCATGTTTAAAGGTGTAGATCTGAATTCGCCGCTGAGCTACCTTAACCCGGCAGACGGCCAGGCTATTAGGCCGGAGGGGGACAACATCAGCATTGGGGACGGGAGCATTGAAGACGTGGCGTCTTCGGCACTCATGCTCAGGGAGGCCCAAGCAGAATTCAGTGCCCCCAAGCCTTTGAAAAACGCGATTGACGTTACCGGGCGGAAATACAAGGAAAAGTTCGCGCCAGCCGGGCAGAGCACCCAGATGATAATAGGCGCCAGCGGGGAAACGGACAAACAGATAATCAAGACATCCGAAGGGCTCTACAAAACCTTCAAGATGAAGAGGGTGTATTTCAGCGCATACATACCTGTCAGCGATTCTCCGCTGCTCCCGTCGGTTTTCACCGCGCCGCCCCTTTCCAGGGAGCACAGGCTTTACCAAGCTGACTGGCTGCTGCGGTTTTACGGATTTGGTGCTGACGAGATACTGGACGACGCAAACCCGAACCTCGACCCTGACCTTGATCCAAAGATTGCCTGGGCGCTGCGGAACATCGGCAGGTTTCCCATAGAAGTCAACAAAGCTTCCATGGAAGACATACTCAGGATTCCCGGCGTGGGCACGGTTTCGGCACTGCGCATAGTCAGGCAGCGCAAGGTGGCAGCAGTCAAGTACGAGGACTTGAAAAAGATGGGGGTGGTTCTCAAAAGGGCGCGGTATTTTCTCACTTGCATGGGCAAGTACTACGGCGGCAGGGACATAGCCCCTGAGTACATAAGAGGCAAGGCGCTGGAGTCAGAGCAGATAAGGAGAAGCATATTGCCAATGTACGATGAACAGCAGCTGTCGATGTTTCAGGGTGGCGACTATGGTAGACTACTTGTATGACGGGACCTTTGAGGGGTTCCTTTCCTGCATTTACGCCCACTACTACGAGGAAAAAGCCTCCGGCGTTTTCCAGGCAGAGCATTACCAGGCAAGCCTGCTGGGGGAGCCTCGGACAATACCGACTGACGAGGACAAAGCCCTCAAAGTGTACGACGCAATTGAACATAAAATATCGGCTTATGACATGGAGCGCATATACAGGGTGTTCCTGTCGAGCGTTCAGGGGAAGGAAACGGCGCTTCTCAAATACATCGTACTCGGGTTTGAGCAAGGCTCGAAAATTCGGCTGCTCCATGGCCATCCTGTGGTTTACGACGTTCAGCAGATGGAGAAAAAGGTTAACCGCGAGGTGGAGCGCCTGTCCGGGCTCATCAGGTTTTCGGTGCTTGTTGGCGGCGTTTTGTATTCTCCGATTGAGCCTGACCACGACGTTTGCGAGCTGCTAGCGGGCCATTTCTGCGACAGGTTCAAAAACGACCCTTTTATCATCCACGACAAAAGGAGGTCAAAGGCTGTCATAGCAATTGGAGGAGGCTTCTATATGTCAGACTTTACAGATTCTGAGCTTCCTGATCTGTCAGCAGACGAAAAAGAATACCGCAATCTGTGGAAAAAGTATTTCAACACCATCGCAATCAAAGAGCGGACAAACCCTAGGTGCCAGAAAAACTTCATGCCGGCCAGGTACTGGAAAAACCTCACGGAGATGCGGTAGGACGGTTTGGTGAACGATAGGCCGCGAGCTATCCACTTAATTTGGGATTCTCTTGACTAAGGGCAAGCAATAGCGTAGAATATGAGCAAGAAGTTTTCAAACACATACAAGTCACGGTTAGTTTTTTAGCTTGTTTATATCAGGATATTTATGGATAAATGTACTATAAAAAGTGGAATATTTGATTGCCTCATGGATAGGGCTCGATTATCAGACTGTCTTCTGCGGGGATATTCATCTATAATCATTAAGGACGACAGCGTTGTTGGAACAGGTCATTCATTTGTTCCTTATGGAGAGAAGTGCGGTGAAACCGGGGTTTGCAAAAGAAAAGTTCTGCAAAAAGAATTTCAGTGTCAATTCGATTTTTACGAGGTGTGCCCAATCATCCATGCTGAGATGTCCGCAATACTATCATGCGGCAAGCTTGATAATTGTGCAGGGGCAAGCCTCTACCTTTTAGGAATAAACCAACACGATACGTCTGTTTATAAAGATGCTTTCCCATGTTCTTTGTGTTTGCGACACATAATATTAGTCGGAATCACAAGGATTTGCATAGTTCAAAATGAATATTATTGTCACGAATTTCTTTTTGGAGAGGATGGGTTTCAATGATTCTAGGAAAAACTGAAATTGAAAAACTTATTCAAGAAAAAAACGTTATTGAAGATTATGACAACAGGTTGTCTCAAAACAATCCAGCGAAAATCAATTTGCGTTTGGGCAGAAAATGTTATTTGAGTTCCAATGATGAAAAAAGCATTACTGATCTTTCTGAGGGTGAGTCTGTATTAATAAAGCCAAACGATATTTTTCTGTACCAGACGCTCGAAAAAGTAAATATGCCTAACAACATCGCTGGCCATACTTCATTGAAAATGAGGCATAATGCACATGGGTTACTCATGTCAAACCAGACACAAGTTGATCCAGGATACAGCAACTATCTTTTTGGAATGCTGTACAATCTTTCTGACAAATGTATTGAGTTAAAATATGGTGAATCTATTATTACTTTGGAATTATATCAAACCAAAAATGCAACTGCGACGCCGTACAGTGGGGACATGGGGACAAAAAGCTTTGATGAATTTTGCACGAGAAGAACAGGCAGCTCATTAGGGAACATGTCAACCCGAATTGACTCTCAGGTAGCAGAAACCAAAAGTTTATCAAGTTATGTTAAAAACTCTACCGAAAAAAATGAGCGCCACTTAAATTTCCTTATGACAATTGTTGGTATAGCAACTCTTGCGATTGTCATAATATCAATAGTAATTGCTATAATAGCAGTCAAGCCAGATGCAGAGGTGGCTCGTTTGTCGGAGAAAATAGAACATCAACAGCAAATTATAGATGGTCTAGAAGGGCGAATTAACGAACTCGAGCATTCTATTTTTTTAATAGA
The DNA here is from genome assembly GCA_009778415.1 of Clostridiales bacterium. GTDB lineage: Bacteria > Bacillota > Clostridia > Peptostreptococcales > Anaerovoracaceae > WRJK01. The sequence continues at coordinate 3,047 of WRJV01000251.1, forward strand.
AACTGAGGAAAACTAACAGCAAATAGCATCGACACAACCTTTTTGAGTTATTGTTTTCTTGGAGCGGTTACTTTATGAAAATACTGTTGATTTACAACGACGACTCGTCAATCGCACGTTTTGGCAAAAGCCGAAAGGAATTTCCACCATTGGGGTTGCTTTTTCTTGGAGCTGTTTGTGAATCCGAAGGAATTGATGTTGAGTTATTGAATATTTGCGAAAATGATGTAGAAAGCATACCATATCATTGTGTAATCGGCTTAAGCATAAATTCAAGCTATAATTATTCGGCTTTCTATGACAACATTGAGATTATTCGGAACAAATGCGATTTTCTGATAGTAGGCGGCCAGCATGCCACAGTTTTTCCAAAAGAGACATTTATTGAGCTAATGGCAGATTATCTAATAATTGGAGAGGGGGAGTATTCGTTACCAAAGATAATAAGTGCTTGCTATGAAGGCATTAAGCCAAGCGGAGACAACATAATTTCAAAGAATGACATGAATAAAGCTTTTTCAGAAAAAATGCGCATAAATGATCTTGATGATTTACCCTTTCCGGCACGTCACCTCATGGATGATGGAGATGTACTACTGGACAAGAGAATATATGGCGAAGACATAAAAAGCATTTCGATTATAACGTCACGAGGATGCCCGCATAATTGTGAGTTTTGCGCCAATGTCTATAAAGGGTTCAGATACAGAAGTGCAGAAAATGTAGAACTTGAAATAATTCAATTGCTTCAAGACTATCCAGAAATGAAAGGGCTTGTATTTTTAGACGAAAATCTTTTGTTTTCTGACAAGCATATGCAATTATTATGCGAACGAATCGAAAAACACAATCTGAAATGGACATGCAATGCAAGAGTTGATTACTTCAATCGCTCGATTGTTCGGCGAATGAAAGAGAGTGGCTGCGTTGAAATAAAATATGGAGTAGAGAGCGGTTCCCAACGGATTCTAGATAAAATGCACAAAGGGATAACGATTTCTCAAATTTCAGATGCCTTGATCAATACGTACAACACTGGCATAAGAACAAAATGTTTTTTGATGTTTGGATTTCCCGGGGACAATCTAGAAAGCGCAAAAGAAACGATTGACTTTATTTCAGCTCACGAAAAATTTATATCAAGGATTAATTTGTTTAGTTTTTCTCCTTTGCCTAATTCTCCCATATTTAAAAAATTCAAAAATATATTTGTGGATAACACTTGGAGCAAGTATAGGCTTTATAAGCAAAACTTCCATTGGTGGGGAACAAATTCAGAATATGAAGAAATGCTTGTAGGATACAAACAATTAGAGGATTTTATCAGCGAAAGGTATGGGGAGCATGGAACAAGTGTTGGTAGTTGAAGCGGAAAAAATTAACCATTTGCTTGTTGAAAACAACTTGTTGACAGAGGATACAGAAGCAATTATTAAAGCGATCCTGAAAAACTGTTATTATTGCGATCGAGATGTGGCAGAAAACTGTGATTTGTTGAAACAGATTATTCCCTATGTTGTTTTGAGAAAGGTAGATGAAATATTTATAGTAGAAAGGCTAAAAAAGCAGACTGAAAAAAGGCTGCACGGGAAACTTTCAATCGGTATCGGTGGTCACATCAATCCAGGTGCAGGCGATGCCAATAATCCAATAGAGCATGGGTTGTTAAGAGAGTTGCACGAAGAAGTAAAAATCTGCACAGTAGAAAAGATTAACTATATCGGAGTAATAAATGATCTTTCTACGCCCGTCAGCAACTATCACATTGGCATTGTATACGAAATATGGACTAGCGACAATATTTATGTTTTAGAAACCGATAAGATGGCAGGCAGCTGGCAAAAAATAGCACACGTAAGAGAAGTATATGATTATTTGGAAACTTGGTCCCAAATTATTTTAAAATATATAGAAAAAGAGATGCATCACATCAATTAGAAATGTTTCGCTTTTAAATTTCCGAAAAATGATGTATAGTAGTTATGGTAAAGGAAAATTTTTGCAATTAATCATCAGGAATGAGAGGTGCAAATGAACGTTTTAGTGGCAAACGACGACGGCATAAGGGCAGAAGGCATATACAGGCTTGTTGAAACTTTGTCAAAAGAAGCAGACGTATACGTTTCGGCGCCTCATATCCAGAGGAGCGCAAGCGGGCACAGCATTAGCGTAGGGGCGCCTTTGGAAATCAGCGAGGTTGATTTTGACAACGCAAAGCTGGCCCTTGAGATCACGGGAACCCCGGCGGATTGCGTGAAACTGGGGGTAAAGGAGCTTGAGCGCAGAGGTATCGGCATCGACATGGTCTTTTCGGGGATAAACCACGGGGGGAACCTAGGGACTGACACGCTGTATTCGGGGACAGTTTCGGCGGCAATAGAAGGGTGCATATGCAAAAAACCGTCGGTGGCAGTTTCCGTGAACAGCCATTTCCCGAAGCATTTTGAGCTCGCGTGCGAATTGGCGCTAAGCGCGCTCCAAAAAGCCTACGGCCGGCTGGACTGCCATTCGCTGATAAGCATAAACGTTCCAAACCTTGCAAAGGCAGAAGTGAAAGGCATCAAATACGCAAGGCTGGGCGACAGGGAGTACAAAGAGTGGTTCGAGCCAAAGGTGAACGCGGACGGGGCGCTTCAATACTGGTACTCAGGGGAACCGGTGCTGTACGAGGGCCAGGACACCGGCATCGACGTGATTGCCATGCAGGAAGGGTATGCCGTGATCACCCCGCTGCACTACGACCTGACCGACTACAAACTGCTTGAGGAAATCGAGGATTGGAGGATTGGCGGATGAGCAAGCTGGCTATTGACAGGGAGGACACAGTTTTAGTTGCGATCGACTTTCAGGAAAAGCTGCTCCCGGGCGTTTACGGCAGGGACAAGCTGGAGGAATCCATGTCGCGACTGATAAGGGGCTGCCGCGTCTTGGGGGTGCCGGTGCTGGTCACGCAGCAATACACCAAAGGGCTGGGGCCGACCACAGAAAAGATTGCAAAGGCTCTCACAGAAGAAATACCGGGGGCCGTTCACGAGGCAAGCTTTGCAGCGATAGAAAAAACGGCGTTCAGCGCCATGCGCGAACCGTCTTTTGTAAAAGCGCTGTTGGAAACAGGAAGGAGGACTGTCGTCATCGCCGGCGCCGAAACCCACATCTGCGTCCAGCAGACCGCCTTGGACCTTATCGAGGATGGGTACATGGTTTTCGGGGCGATGGACTGCATGTCGTCTAGAACCCTTGAAAACAAAGAGCTGGGGCAGATAAGGATGACCCAGTCTGGGGTCTTCGTCACAAGCAGCGAAGCCGTGCTTTTTGACATGCTGGCTGATTCAAAGGATGTAAATTTCAAGCAGATTTCTGCGATAGTCAAGTAAAGAAAGAAGAAGATATGTATATTTTCGACAACGAAATAACAATTGAAAACAGAAGCATACTGGAAGAGTACCTGCACGGGTTTGAATACAAAACGTCGGGACTGTCGTTCTCGTCGCTGTACATGTGGCGGAACATCAACCACTTCAGCTGGCAGATGATAGGCGAGTACATGTGCCTTGCCGGAATAAGCCACCTAGAGCTGGAACAGGGCATCGAAGAGATGTTCCTCTTCCCGCCGCTTACGAAAAACGGCGAATACGACCCCGGCAAATTAAAGGAAACCATACTGGAAGCCAGAAGGATTTTTGAAGAAAAAGGGCAGGATTTCAGCATCAGGCTGCTTCCGATGCATATGGTCGACATAATTAAGGCGGCGTGCCCGGGCGGGTTCCGGTACATCGACGATCGGCCAAACTACGATTACGTCTACAAGACCCAAGACCTCATCGACCTCAAGGGAAGAGAGTACCACGCGAAAAAAAACCACCTGAACTATTTCAACAACCATTATGAATACAAGTACGTCAAACTGACTTCAGCGATGGCAGACGACGCCATGCGGTTCATCGACGAGTTCAACAAACGCAAAGAAATCCCCGAACACGAAATGGTGCTGCTGAAGATGGAGGAGGACGCCATGCGCGACGCTTTCCAAACGATCGAGGCTGTCGGGTATTTGGCGGGGGCTATACTAATCAACGACAAAATTGAAGCGATCAGCCTGGGCGGCGTACTGGGCAAAAATACAGTCACAGTGCATGTGGAAAAGGCAAACATCAGCTACAGGGGCCTGTACCAGGCCATCAACAACGAATTTTGCAAGCATGTAGCATCAAATGTGAAATTCATCAACAGGGAGGAGGACATGGGCATACCCAACCTCAGAAAGGCGAAGCTCTCGTACAAGCCCGCCAAACTTGTTGAAAAATACATTTTAGTGCCAAAGTAGTTAGCTGCGCTTATGCGTAAAATATTTTAGGAGGAATACAAAGTATGAAAGAAGTAGTAATTGTTAGCGCCGTGAGGACGCCTATCGGCAATTTCGGAGGGACGCTCAAGGACACTTCCGCTGTCAAGCTCGGCGCGGTTGCTGTGAAAGAAGCAGTTAAAAGGGCTGGGATCGACCCAAGCGCGGTAGACGAAGTTGTTTTCGGCTGCGTGCTTCAGGGCGGGTTGGGCCAGAACGTGGCGCGCCAGGTTTCATTGGCTGCCGGGCTTCCGCAGGAAGTCCCGTCAATGACGATAAACAAAGTCTGCGGTTCCGGGCTGCGCACGGTGAGCCTTGCCGCGCAGATGATCAAAGCCGGGGACGTTGACGTCGTTGTAGCCGGCGGGACGGAAAACATGTCGATGTCAGGCTACATTTCGCCGGCGATGAGGACTGGTGCGAGGATGGGCGACTCAAAGATGGTCGACATGATGATTAACGACGGGCTATCCTGTGCCATGAACAAGATACACATGGGGATCACGGCTGAAAACGTAAGCGAAAAGTGGGGGCTGACGAGGGAAGAACTGGACGAGTTTTCAGCAAATTCGCAGCAAAAAGCCGAAGCAGCTTTGAAAGCAGGCAAATTCAAGGATGAAATCGTGCCAGTCGAAATCCCTCAGCGAAAAGGCGACCCGATAGTTTTCGACACCGACGAATACCCAAAACCGGGCGTAACGGCAGAGTCGCTCAAAAGGCTGAGGCCGGCGTTCAAGCCGGACGGCATGGTCACGGCAGGGAACGCGTCCGGCATCAACGATTCTGCGGCAGCGGTAGTCGTCATGTCAAAAGAAAAGGCGGACGAACTGGGGATTAAGCCTCTCTGCTCAATCAAAGCCTACGCGTCTGTTGGCGTGGACCCGCTCATCATGGGGATCGCGCCGATATCGGCTTCAAAGAAAGTGCTTGAAAAAGCGGGACTTTCCCTTGGCGACATCGACCTTATTGAGGCAAACGAAGCTTTTGCAGCCCAGTCGGTGGCGGTGGGCAAGGATCTTGGCTTCGACCCGGAGAAACTGAACGTGAACGGCGGCGCCATTGCCCTGGGGCATCCGATAGGAGCCTCTGGGTGCAGAATTTTGGTAACCCTCATTCATGAAATGATCAAGAGGGACTCGAAGTACGGTTTGGCGGCGCTCTGCATCGGCGGCGGCCAAGGTACGTCCATGGTCATTGAAAGGTAGCCATAAGAACGGCAACACCAAGCTGAAAACAAAAAAGGGCTGCGCCCAGACAAAAATTTGGCAAAAATTTTGGCGCAGCCTCTATTTTTAAGGTTGTTTTTTGTGATATTATGTTATAGAATGTATATTGGTGCGGGGGCATAGCTCAGCTGGTTAGAGCGCATGCGTCACAAGCATGAGGTCGCTGGTTCGACTCCAGCTGTCCCCACCAAAAGCATCCTATAAAAACCGCATCCCCAAATTCTAGGATGCGGTTTTGTCTCCATAACACAATGGCAGCGGAAAGTTTCGGAAAGCGAGGGACGCTATGGGAAGATCAGGAGGAGGCAGCGGAAGTTCAAGCGGTGGAGGCGGCAGGAGTTCAAGCGGCGGAGGCCGGAGCTTCGGAGGGGGAAGCTCAGGTTCATCAGGGCGGAGCTTCGGGAGCAGCGGCAGCGGCCGGAGCACAGCAAGCAGGTCTGGGGCAAAGCCGACGGCAAGCAGGCAGTCAGCCGGCAAGCCGGCAGGCGGCTACGGAAGCTACGGCGGCTACGGCAGCAGCCACG
>WRJV01000252.1 GCA_009778415.1 Clostridiales bacterium
GTTAATATTTATTCATTTTCTGACACCTCAACTTCTGATAGCTGCTACAGAATATTATAGACACCGCTGTCTGCAAACAAAAACCTTTGCAACTGTTGAAATTACAAAGGTTTTCTTGGAGCCACCGGTGAGAATCGAACTCACAACCTGTGCGTTACGAATGCACTGCTCTACCATTGAGCCACGGTGGCAAATATCGGCACTCTTTATATTTTACTAAACCATTAGCTGTTCGTCAAATGTTTTCGTATTTAAAACCGTCAAAATCTACGTCAAAATTGCACACGCCCCTGTAGCCGCAATATGTGCAGGCCGTCATGTCCCCTGACCTTTTGGGGCGTACGCCGATGCAGCCGCCGAGCAGCTCTTCGCACAGGGCCTTGACCTTGTCGTCCACGGCGGCTTGAAGCTCCGCGAACTCTGCTTCGCTTAAGAGGTTCCACTCGCTGTTGCCCTTCGTCTTGCCGTCTTTCAGCCTTCTTACCGGTATGATGCCGGAATAATCCTGAAAATCCCCCGCGATGCTGTCGATCACGGACGGTTTTCCTACAACGACTCCGTCCATGCGCCCGGTCTGTGCGTATTCGTCGATGGTGTAGTAAAATACACCTGCCGGTTCAGCTTCCTGCCTTTGAGCCGCTTTCAAGTACAGCATCAGCTGCAGCCGCCACCCTGCCTTTGCTTCTGCAATGCTGAACTTTTCCTTCCCCGACTTGTAGTCTATTATTTTGACGCTTCCATCGGCCAACGTGTCAACCCTGTCTATTTTCCCCTCTATCAGAACCTGCTTCCCGCCGCTCAGCGAAACGGCGACTGCGGGCATGCTGCCTCCCTTATGGCTGTCCGGCCCACCGAACCTCGTCTCAAAATACATGCTTTTTATGTTGCCGCATCTCACATGCTGCACCAGTATCCACGCGTTTTCGCGGCACACGGCCTTTATCCTATCTGTCCGGTACGCCTCTTCGCTGCCCTGCGAAAACATGCCTTCCCTGTACGTGCTGGCTTCGTCGTCGATAAGCCTGCCCACCAAATCATCGCTTTCTTCCCTTGACAGCACCATCCACCTCGACCCGGGGCTTGTTATTTTCTTCCCGCGCTCCGTCAGCTCCTTTGAGAAGCGCATGATGCAGTTGTGGTAGACGTCCCCGATTTCCCTTCCCGCTATTTCAAAGACGCGGATTTCCTCCGGGGCGAGCCCGTAGTCCATGAAAAACGAAAATGGGCACCTCCCGTACTTTTCAAGCCTGGACGGGCTTATGGTCATGGCATCCTTGTCATGCTTGTACAGCCCTTCCACTACCTCAAACGGAAGGCTTCCTTGGCTGTTTTTATAGAACAGCCCGTCTGCCATCAGCCTGTACCGGCGGCTTTCATTTTTTCTGTACCAGCTAGCCGCACACTTCCATTCCTCAGCGAGCTGCTTTTCATAAACAAAGGCTTCCCGCAATGCGCCCGTCAAGTGCAACAGTGCGCTACCCCTGGACTGAATCAAGCGAGCCGGGTCGTTTTGGCTGATTATGTCTTTCTGAACCTCGATGCCTGGGAATATCTCTGTTAATTTGTCGAATATGGCAGATGCGCCCAATTTGCCGCCGTCGTTGTCAGAAATAGAGTGGCTCATCCAGAGGAACTGCCCGGGTTTTGACATGTTCCTGTAGATAGCTATCCGTTCCTCGTCAAGCCGCAACTCCTCCCTCCTGCACATCTCCACGCCCTGCTCAAAGAGCCATCCCTTTTCGTCGTCGCTCAAAAGGCCCTCTTTGGCCATAGCCGCCGGCAGGACGCCCTCGTTGGCGCCGATGACCAGCAGGGCTCTTATCCTGCCGACCCTCATCCTCTGCATCGTGCCAAGGAGCAGTCCGTCCGCTGTGGGCGGCAGCAGCCCGACCTCAACGGACTCAAGGCCGGTTTTCAGCACTTCCGCGAATTCGCGCTGGCTCAGCTCTTCGTCGCCCAATATCTCAACGAGCTGATCGAAGACGCCCACTATGCTGCTCCATGTCTGCGCGGCTTCTTCCGCGAATTCAAAAAGGCTGCTTCCCGCTTCCAATGCGGCGCTTTCGAGCTTTTCCGGAATTTTCACAGTTTCGCTCAGGTAAAAATACAGGGCCTCCACCTTCTGCCGCACCGTCTTCGCTTTTGCAAAGGCCGCCTCAAATTCAGCCAAGCAGCCGGCGATTTCTTTTCTGCTGGCTTCCAGCTCGGAAAAAGCCTCGCCGTATTCGTCAAAGCCTTTTGAAAATTCCTTTTTCCACATGCTTCCCTTTATTTTGTACTTTACCGAATAGTTTTCAAGCTCCTCGTATCTGCTGGCAGGCATGCCTGTCATGCCCGATTTGAGCATGCAGAAAATATCCGAGGTGCGGCATCCGTTAATGGCGGCACCCATAAGCGACAGCACAAACCGCACCGCTGCGTTGTGCATCAAGCTCCTCTTTTGATCGACAAAGACGTCTATGCCGTACTCTGAAAATGTGCGCTTGACTATGCGGGCCCGTTCGTCCATGTCGTTGCATATTAGGGCGATGTCCTTGTACGCAAGCCCGTGCTCCCTGACCAGCTCCGACACAAACGCCGCCGCAGACTCTATCTCGCTGTGGGGGTTTGCCGCTCTTACAAGGGTGACCCCCTCATAGCCGCTCCCATCACAGTCCTCCTGCGGGGCAGTGGGCAACGCAAACAGCTCCCTTTCGACAGCCATAAGTGCTTCCCCTTTTTCCCCCCTCCCTTTTGCGTATGCTGCAGGGACAGGGCAGGATTCCCATGGCACGCCGGACTCTGCCGCAAGCTCTGCCATCCTCGCTATCATCCTGCCTGTGACCTGGAAAATTTCACTGTCCTTCCCGGCATCGTCGTATGTGAGCAAAATGTTCGTTTCACGGGCGCATTTCATCATTTCTTTCAGCAATTCCTGGTTTTTGGGCGTGAAATAATCGAACCCATGCACCCAGACGCTGCTGCCGCGCACCAGCTTGGAATCGTTGATTTTCGACGTGAACAGCTCCAGATAGTCTTCGCCGTCCAAGTACTTGCCTTTTGTGCATTGCTCGTAGCTGCTGTAAAGAAGATGGATGTCGGTGAGCTTTTGTTTCAGAATGGAATCCCCCGGCATGCCTTCGATGGACGCCAGAAGGCTCTCGGGGGTGGTGTTGTACTGCTTCATCTCGTATATCAGGTCGTTTGCCATCTGTGAAAAAGAAGCAAGCTTGCTGCTGTTTCTGAACAGTTTGAGCTTGCCCCTGTTTTCCGCAGTTATTTTTGTGATGAGCATGCGGCGCCCGCATTGGTCCACAGCGGCCTTTCTGCTGCCGCCCGTTTCTTTGAGGACCCTTGCTCCCAGCCTTGAGAAGCTTAAAACTTCCAGGTCCATGAAGCCTTTTGTTTCAAGGTAGTGGAAAGCCTCCTTTTCCGCCTGCAGGGTGAATTGGTCGGGTACGAGCAGCAGGGTCATCCCTTTTGCCCCCTTGATGGCGTCAAACATGTATTTTTCTTTGTCTAGGCTTTCCCTGCCGAAGTGGATTTTTAGCATCAAGACCCGTCCTCGATTATTCCCTTGACAGAATGTCCAGCAGTTCGCCCGCCGTTTTGATTATGTAGTCGGGAGCGCTTCCCTCTGCCTTTTCTTCTTCTTGAACCGCCAGCGACCAACCCACAAGCACCGATTTCACGCCTGCGTTCTTCGCGCACAGTATGTCGTACATCGTGTCGCCAAGCATGATGCTCTCTTCAGGCTTTGAACCAAGCTTGCCCAGGGTTATGTTGACAGGCTCCGGATCTGGTTTGTGCCTAGCTGTGTCTTCGCAGGTTACCACTGCGTCGAAATACTCCTTTATCCTGTATTGCTCAAGCCCTTCCATGGTGGTCTTCTTCAGCCGCGACGTCACAAGCCCCAGTTTGTAGCCCCGCGCTTTCAGCGCTTCGAGGAGCTCGCGCATTCCCGGGAACAGTTTTATCATGTCGCCGAAATTGTTGTAGTGGAAGCTTCTGTATATGGCGACAGCTTCGCCCGGGTCCATGTGCGGAAACAGCTTTGCCATTGTGTGGTCAAGCGGTTCCCCAAAGGTCTTTACTATATCCGCAACCGGCCTTTCCTTGCCTTCGATGGTCCTGAAGGTATGCTGCCACGATCCGATGATCACGGAGTTTGTGTCCATCACCGTCCCGTCAAAATCAAAAAGCACTGTGTTGGTTTTAGCCATGACGCACCGCCGGCTAAGCCATGACTACGAAATCGTTGAACATCGAAAACATGACTGCGGCAGACACCGCAGAGCCGATGACCCCCGCAACGTTGGGCCCCATCGCGTGCATCAGCAGGAAGTTGGCGGGGTTGTCTTTCTGTCCTACCATCTGCGAAACGCGGGCAGCCATCGGAACCGCAGAAACTCCGGCAGACCCGATGAGCGGGTTTATCTTGCCCCCTGTGACCACGTTCATGAGCTTTGCAAGGAGCACACCCGCCGCCGTCCCGAAACCAAAGGCGACTATCCCAAGCAGCACGATCATCAGTGTCTTTGCGACGAGGAAGGTTTCACCCACAGCGGACGCCCCCACTGCAAGCCCCAGAAGTATCGTTACTATGTTTATGAGCGCGTTTGCCGCAGTGTCAGAAAGCCTCAGAGTCCTCCCGCATTCTTTGAAGAGGTTGCCCAGCATCAGCATGCCCAGCAGGGGCGCGGCAGGCGGAAGTATTATTATTACGATGATAGAAACCATGATCGGGAACAGTATCTTTTCCCTCTGGCTGACAAACCTGAGCTGGTCCATCTTGATCATGCGCTCTTTTTTAGTGGTGAACAGCTTCATGATGGGCGGCTGGATGACTGGAACCAGTGCCATGTACGAGTATGCCGCCACTGCCACTGCACCCAGTATCACCGGCGCCAGTTTCGTTGTAAGCCAAATTGCCGTCGGGCCGTCTGCCCCTCCAATGATCCCTATTGACGCCGCCTCCTGCGCCGTAAACCCTGCATCCTTCAGGAAAATCCAGCTAAGCATAGATCCGAAGAACGCCACGAAAATGCCGAACTGCGCAGCGGCGCCCAAAAGCAGCGACTTCGGGTTTGCGATCAGCGGGCCAAAGTCCGTCATTGCCCCAACGCCGAGGAATATCAGCGACGGGAAAAAAGGCTTGAGCAGGTAGAACCCCTGCAGGAGCCCGAGGTTCATCATCCTGCCGGATAGGCCCTCCGTGATAAGGTTGCCATAGTCGTCAAAAATGGTCTGGCTGAATATGGGGCTGCCCGGAAGGTTTGAAAGGAGCATCCCAAAAGCTATCGGAACCAAAAGAAGCGGCTCAAACCCTTTGCCTATGGCCAGGTAAAGGAAAACAAGAGCCACAACTACCATGACCAAAGAACGCCATTCGTTAAAATGCGCAAACCCTGTTTCTGCCATCAGCTTTGAAAATGTTTCTAAAATCATTTATCGCAGTCTCCTTTACAAAAAATATCACAACATGGAAATAGTAACACATCGCCTTTGCCAATTCAAGCTCCATCCCTGATTAATACTGTATACATCGTTTACTGTTTTTTCATCGTCAGCCTGGTTTTCTGCCTGTCGTAGTCGATCTCGAGAATCCTCACTTTCACCGTGTCCCCAACAGACACCACGTCCATGGGGTGGTTGATGAACCTGTCGCTCATCTCCGATATGTGGACGAGCCCGTCGTTTTTCACCCCTATGTCGACAAACGCCCCGAAGTCGACCACGTTCCTGACGGTCCCTTCAAGCTCCATCCCTATCTTGAGGTCTTCGATGCTCCTCACGTCGCTTCGGAACACTACCGGAGGCGCCCCCTCCCTCGGGTCGCGGCCCGGTTTTTTGATTTCGTCTATTATGTCACGCAGCGTCATCAGCCCAAGGCCGATGTCCTCCGCCATTTTTTCGACGCTCTTGCCGAGGTGCTTCTTAGAATCCTCGCCTCCTGCCATCAGCGCGGCGAGGGCTGCAAGCCCCTGGCCTCTTGTGCTTCCAGCCTTTTTGGCGGTTTCTGCCGGGTACGCCCTGCAGATCCTGTCCTCTATGTCCCTCACGCCGCCTTTTGCTATGTCAGCCTTGTCTATCCCCAGCTTGCTCAGCATCATGTCTGCAGCGCCGTAGGACTCAGGGTGTACCGACGTTCCGTCAAGCGGGTTCGCCCCTTCGGCGATCCTCATGAACCCGGCGCACTGGTTGAACGTCTTTTCGCCGAGTTTTGCAACTTTCTTCAGTTCCTTCCTGTCGCTGAACTTGCCGTTTTCTTCCCTGTACGAGACTATGTTTTTCGCTATCCCCATGTTTATCCCGGCAATGTAAGACAGCAGCGACGGCGAAGCCGTGTTCAGGTCCACCCCCACCCTGTTCACGCAGTCCTCCACCACGTTGGTGAGCGCGTTGTCCAAGTTCGCCTGGTTGATGTCGTGCTGGTATTGCCCTACGCCAATATGCTTTGGCGAGATTTTGACCAGCTCCGCAAGCGGGTCCTGCAGCCTCCTGCCCAGCGACATCGCGCCCCTCGTCGTCACGTCCAGGTCGGGGTATTCTTCCGACGCCAGCTTTGAAGCCGAATAGACGGACGCGCCCGCCTCGTTTACTATCGTGTAGCTGATGTTGTACTTGTATTTTTTAATGAAGTTCGCCACGACCTCCTCGGTTTCCCTTGAAGCAGTGCCGTTTCCGACGACAATCACGTTTGTTTTGAATTTTTCGACGAGTTTCCTCAGCGTAGCCTCCGCGCCGGCAACGTCGTTTTTCGGCTCTGTGGGGTAAATAGTCGTGTAAGCGAGCAGTTTGCCTGTCTCGTTCAGCACGGCGACTTTGCATCCGGTCCGGTAGCCTGGGTCAATGCTGATGATCCTTGCACCGGCGACCGGGGGGACCATGAGAAGTTTTTCGGTGTTTTTCGCGAAAATCTTGACAGCTTCGGCTTCTGCCCTTTCAGTGAGCGTATTTCGCATCTCCCTTTCGATGGACGGCGCTATCAGCCTCTTGTACGAGTCCGCAACCACTTCTTTCAGAAGGTCTGTGAAGATCGACGCTTCGTTTTTAATGACTTCGCCTTCGATGAGTTTCGTCATCTCCTCGAAAACCAGCGTGATTTTTATCTTCAGCTTCTTTTCGCTTTCGCCCCGGTTGATGGCAAGCACCCTATGGTCGGGAATCTTTGATATCGGCTCCTGGTACTCGTAGTACATGTCGTAGACGGTTTTTTCTTCGGGCTTGACCGCCTCGCTTGTAAGTATGCCAGACCGCATCGTCTTTTCCCGGATCAGCGCGGTGATTTCCGGGTGGTCGGCAACGTTCTCCGCTATGATGTCCATGGCGCCGGAAACTGCCTCTGCCGCGTTCGCGACGCCTTTTTCCTTGTCCACGTAGTCTGCGGCTATTTCCAGTATGGAGCCTTCGGTAAGCTCCTGTGCCGCAAAGATGACGGCGAGGGGTTCCAGCCCTTTTTCCCTGGCTTTTGACGCCCTGGTGGCTTTTTTCTGTTTGAAGGGCTTGTACAGGTCTTCCACTCTCTGCAGGACTTCGGCTTTTTCAATCTGCTCTCTCAGCTCGTCCGTGAGTTTGCCCTGCTCGTCGATGAGCCTTATGACTTCTGCTTTCCGCTCCGCCAAGTTGTTCAGGTACGTGAGCCTGCTGTCAAGGTCCCTCAGCACTACGTCGGACATGGCGCCCGTGACCTCTTTCCTGTACCTGGCTATGAACGGTATCGTGTTCCCGTCCTCGATCAAAGCCACCGTGTTTTGCACTATAGCCAAGTTGAGGCCGAATTCCTTTGCCAATGTTTCGTTTATGTTCATTTCTCTCCTGCGCAATCCCTCAAACGCGGGCTGTCGCCCACGCACTGCGTACACACGCGGTGATTGTTAACTATCCTTCAGCTTAAGCTTTTCATTTATAAAATAATCCAGGTTCCCGTCCATCACTGATTGGACGTTCCCGACTTCTGCGTTTGTGCGGTGGTCTTTGACCATCGTGTATGGCTGGAACACGTAGGAGCGTATCTGGCTACCCCAAGTTATCTGGCTGTAGTCGCCCTGAAGCTCCTTCAGGCTCTCCTTGTGCTCCCGCTCCTTAAGCTCGATCAGCCTCGACTTTAGCACCTTCAAGGCCATCTCCTTGTTCTGGTGCTGCGAACGCTCGTTTTGGCAAGTCACTACTATGTTGGTGGGTATGTGGGTGATCCTGATTGCGGAGTCGGTCTTGTTTACGTGCTGCCCCCCCGCTCCGCTCGACCTGTAGGTGTCGATCCTAAGGTCCTCCGGGTCAATCTCAACCGTAACGTCGTCGTCGATCTCAGGCATTACGTCCAGCGACGAAAATGAGGTGTGCCGCCTTCCGGACGAGTCGAAAGGCGATATGCGCACGATCCTGTGTACGCCCTTTTCGGCCTTCAAATACCCGTAGGCGTATTCGCCCTCGACCAGGAGTGTCGCGCTCTTGATCCCGGCCTCTACGTCGTCCTGCAGATCGAGCAGCTGCACCTTGTACTTCTTGTCTTCGCACCACCTGGTGTACATCCTCAGCATCATGCTGGCCCAGTCCTGCGCGTCGGTGCCGCCAGAGCCGGCATGAATGGAGATGATTGCGTTGTGGCGGTCGTATTTGCCGTCAAGGAGGGCCTTTATCCGCAGTGCCTCTGCCTTGCTGCCCACTTCCTCGTAGGAATGCTTTATTTCGTCAATAAGCGATGCGTCGTCCTCTTCTTCCGCCATCTCGATCAAAGTCTCAACATCCTCAAGCTGCATAGCCAAGTTTTCGTATTCTTCTATCTTGTTTTCGACGCTTTTTTTCTCTTGCAGGATTTTTTTCGCAATTTCCTGGTCGTCCCAAAAGCCATCTTCCTCAAGCCGCGCAGCCAGCTCGCTCTGCTTGCCCCTCAGACCTGCCAGGTCAAAGGGAATCACCCACTTCCAGTAAAATTTCCCGCATGCGGGGGATGCCTGCATTGATTTGGTCCAGTTCTATCATCGTTGCCCTCCTTTTTGCCGTGTTTTTTCATCATTTATAATTGTACGGCATTCTGGTGAAAAAATCAACAATTCGTTACTATTCACAGCCGATTTTATCTACTTCTTGTAAGAGGATCAACGGTGGCTCATAACAATCAACTTGACCGCAGCGGGCGCGAACCCTGAGAAGCCGACAAACACGGCAAACCGGCGGCATTTGTCGGAATGTGAAAAACAGCAGAGAAAA
>WRJV01000253.1 GCA_009778415.1 Clostridiales bacterium
CCCGCCTTGACGGCGGCGGTTATGAGGGCTGCTGTTTTGTTGCAGTGGATATAGTCGAGCATTTCCCTCGAACACTGTTTCCCCACGGCTTCGACGTCGGCGATCTGCCCTGCTATCATACCCCTGCACCCGCAGCCTTTGGCGATTTCGTACAGTGCGCTGACTCTCTTTTTCAAATTGGCTACGTCGTCAAAGTAAAGCAGCATGTCCTTGCTCATGGCTTCAAAAGCCGAAGACAGGAGCCCGTCGCCTGCAAGTATCGCAATGGCGTCGCCATAAACTTTGTGGTTCGTCGGGAGCCCCCGCCTGAGTTCGTCGTCGTCCATCGCAGGCAAGTCGTCATGGATCAGCGAATACGTGTGGATGTATTCGATGGCGCAAGCATATGGGAGCGCCCCCTTTATGTCCCCGCCGCAAAACTCGCACGCCCCAAGGAGGAGCACCGGCCGAAGCCTCTTTCCTCCGGCTGCCAAGCTGTATTTCATCGCTTCGTAAACCACTATGCTCTTATGGTCGATTTCTGGCAAAAAATCCAAGAGGTGCTCTTCTACCATCTTTTTGTACAATAAATACTCGGTGTTTTTCATCTCGGCTTCACCTCGCGTACGTGCTGATTTTTTGCTTGGCGCCATTGAGTATTTCGCTGCATTTGTCGTAATACCCTATTCCCTTTTCAAAGTTTTCAATGGCTTCGCTCAGCGTTATGTCTGGTTTGTTCAGGTCTGCGGCAGATTTTTCCAGCCCTGCCAGGGCTTCTTCAAAAGTTAGCTCCTTATTTGACATTTCGTCCCCCCCTTATTTCGTTTACTGTGCAATCCGCCCTTCCGTCAGAAAAAACGACCGTAAGCAGGTCGCCCGGGCCAAAAGCGGATGCAGTGCCCCTGAGAATGCCCCCTTTATCTAAAATGGCGCCGTAGCCCAGCGACATGATGTTCGCCGGGTTTAAGGAATCCAGCCTTACTCTTAGCGAGTTTGCCGCCGCCATGCAAAGATCGATCTTGTTTTCGAAGATTTTTGTAAAAGCGCTTAAGTTGTATGCGTCAAGCAGCCGTTTCTTGTTTTGCACGTACC
Organism: Clostridiales bacterium; assembly: GCA_009778415.1. Classification (GTDB taxonomy): domain Bacteria; phylum Bacillota; class Clostridia; order Peptostreptococcales; family Anaerovoracaceae; genus WRJK01. Next base: position 1,072 of record WRJV01000253.1, read on the forward strand.
GTTCGGCTGCCTCAAAAAGGTTTTCTTTCAATGAACCAGCGTAAAGCTTCAGTTCTGCGATGTCCGGCACAGCCAGCTGCGCCGCAGCCGTGGGGGTTTCAGCCCTGACGTCGGCGACAAAATCCGATATCGTCACGTCTATTTCGTGCCCCACCGCCGATATGACAGGTATTGCGGACTCGAATATGCTCCTCGCCACGATTTCTTCGTTGAAAGCCCATAGTTCTTCTATTGAGCCCCCTCCCCTGCCTGTTATGATAATGTCGGTCTTTGGGAACTCACGGTTGATTGCGCCTATGGCATCCGATATGTCCTGGGCCGCGCCTTTCCCCTGCACAAGGACAGGGAACACCAGCACGTCAACTATGTTGTTCCTGGCTGTGATTATTTTCAGCATGTCCTCCACTGCCGCGCCGCTCCCTGACGTGACGATGGCGACGCTTTGGGGGAATTTCGGGAGCTGTTTCTTGTGCCTCGCGTCGAACAGCCCTTCGTCATAGAGTTTTTTCTTGAGCTTGTCAAAAGCTATCGAGAGGCTCCCCTGCCCGGACACCTCGACATCCCTTACGTTTAGCGAATAGGTTCCGCCTTTTTCGTATATGAAGATGTAGCCTGACGCCGTTATCTCCATGCCGTTTTCCAGCGCGTACCGCAGGCTGCGCACCTTGTCAGCCGGAAGGAAGCAGTTTATCTTGCTCCCTGCGTCTTTCATTGTGAAGTAAACGTGCCCCGTCTCGTGGTATTTAACGTTTGAGGTTTCGCCTATGACAGAAACGTTGCCGAGCAGGGGGTCGGTCTGGACCACCCTCTTGATGTAAGAGTTCAGCTGAGTCACGCTGACAGGTTTCATCGCCATAACTGCTTCACCCCCAGAACTGCCATGCCCACCGCGTTGTCGGAAGACAGGGCTTGGTCACCGAAATCCACTGCCACCTCAGTGCCGTCGAAACAATCGTGCAGCGCGCCGTGCAGATATTTGCTGGAAGAAACGCCGCCGGCGAAGAGCACGTCCTTGATTCCTGTTTCAGCCACCGCGTTTTCGGTCAATCTGACCAGTGCTGCGGCAATTTTGCTAATGACTTCTTTGACCAGCATGTCCTTTTGGCCATCCAAAAGCCCACTGCCTATTACTCTCGCTGCTTGGGTCTCAATCCCGGACAAGTTGATGAAAAGCCCGTCTACCGGAATGGCCTTAAGGAAGCTGCTGCACCCATCGGCTCTGATGGAAATCTCGTCGAATGCGCCGCCGCAGGGGAAAGGCATGCCGAGCAGCACCCCCGTCCTGTCGATGGCCTGCCCGAAGGATATGTCCTTAGTGCCGCCGATTATCTTGATCGCGCCCCCGTCCACTGCAAGCAGCTCGCTCGTCCCGCCTGACAAATGGTAGCAGAGGAACTTTGCTTTTTCCTTGAAGCTGCTGCTGTTCTTGACAGCTTCAATATGCCCTTCCTGGTGGGAAAACCTAAAAATCGGTATGCCCAAAGCATGGGAAAACACCGTCGCGATGTTCTCGCCGGCTTTGAACACCGGCATGTACGAAGAATCCACAGGCCTTGGCCGGGTGGAAACGGACACAGCAACAAACCTGCCGCCCTTTCCTGCCACCGCTTCCCCTATCAGCCTCGGGAGCGCCTCAAGGTGCTGAAAAAGGGCGTGGGACTGCCGAAGCCCCCTTTCGCCCGCTTTTACTGCCAGTGGTTCCCTCAAATCCAGCACTGTTTCACCACTGCTGCTGACTACCGCCACCGACGTCTTGTAGTTGCTTGTATCTATCCCGAGCACTAAATCTTTATTTTGCATCTTTTATCTTTGCGACTTTGCCGAGGACGCCGTTGACGAACTTCCCCGAACCCTCCGTTCCGTACTTTTTTGCTATATCGACGGCTTCGTTTATGGCAACCGCATCTGGAATGTCTGCCATGTTCATGATTTCCAGCACTGCAACCCTGATCACTGCAAGGTCGACTTTGCACATGCGTTCGATCTTCCAGTTTTTGCTGGATTCTCTTATCAGCCCGTCGGCGGCAGGCAGGTTTTCCGCTATGCAGGCGTACATCCTCTCCAAGTACTCAACCTGCTCCGCGTCCTCTATGTTTTCCTCGAAAAACCTGGCTTTGTGGGCCCTGCTGTAATCATTTTGCACTTCCATTGAAAAAAGCATTTTCATAAGAAGTTCACGCGCTTCAGACCTGTTCATCTGCTGAGCCGCCCTCGCCTTTCATGCGGACGCCCTGGACGTGTATGTTCACAGCCTTGACAAGCGCATCCGTCATCTCTTCGATTTCATTTTTTACGTTTTCCTGTATGTCCCATGCCACGGCAGGGATTTTAACGCCGTAGTCCACGACGATATAGATGTCGACTGTGATCCCGTCGTCGTGCTGGGAAATTTTAAGCCCCTTGTAAAGCGGGTCTTTCCCAAAAAAGCTCTTTGAAAAATTGTCCGAAAACACCGGGCTGAATTCCGCAACGCCCGGAGTCCTAAGCGTTGCGTTGACGGCGCATATCGCAATCACCTCGTCTGCTATCTTGACTATGCCGGATTTCTCGTCGTTGTCGTTGCTCATCACCTCTCACCTGCCTTGCAAACATTATATCAGAACCGGAACGGATTTAACAGCACTAAATTATCAACTACTCCGGCGCCGCGCTGCTCCCGGCCCTAAAAACAATAACAAGGCCGGCTATGCAAAAAACAACGCCTGCATATTGCCTCAGCGAAACCGTTTCGTGAAAAAACACCTGCCCTACGCCCACCATGCACATGGCCAAAATAACATTGCACACCATTCCGCCGAGGCTGATGTTCCAGCCTGCCCTGTAGAGGAAAATGTAGCCGCTCTCAAGGCCTATCGAAGCGAGGGCAAAGGTCGCCACAGCCCAATTGAACTGCGACCACTCGGCGCTTATCGCCGCTGCCGGGTTCAGCACCTCAAACAGCAGGAAATAAAAAACCGCTAAGATGGAATATATTATGGCGATGCCTGCGTAAGCGTTCAGCTCCTCGTTGATAGACTTTGAACTGATGTCGTATACGACGTTCGACACGACGATTATCAATATTGGTAAAAAAAACAAAAACATAGCAAGCCTTCTTTTCGTTTTGCTGCCCCTGCGTCAAACCGTTATCAGCGCAAAGCCGGCAAAGCACAGCAATATGCCAGCGACATGTTTCCTGTTGATCGTTTCGCGGTAAAAAACGACGCCGACAAAAATAAGCGACATAGCAATCAGTATGTTGCAAACCAGCGATGCAAAGCTGACCTCCCAGCCTGCCCGAAACGCCAGCACGTACCCGAGGTCAAGGCCGGTGCAGCCGAGCGCAAGAGAATACGTCGCCCGGTTGACTTTTTTCAGTTCCTTCAGCAAATTCTTGTTCTCGCTTGTAGCAAAAAAAAGCGCAACCGAAACCACAGCCGCCAGCAAGTAATAGATGGACATCCCAGCTATCGCGTTGATGTCTTCCGGAAACGACTTCGCGGAAATATCGTAAAGCACATTGGACAAAACGATGAACGCTATTGGAAAGTAGTACGAATACCGCCGCATCACTCAAACTCCTTGGCTGTACCCTCGCCCAACACCGCCGTCCTCACATCTGCGCCGAAATACCTCGCAAGGCCGGAGGCAAAATCGCCGCGCACTTTTTCCGCTGCCTCATGGGGCAGCGCGCTCAATATCTCCGACACGAACAGGATGTTCCTGCTTTTGCCCGTGATCAGGGCGTGCTTTGACTGCTTCCACACGAAGTGCCTTGTGATTACGGTGCTGCCGTCTGTATAGCTCACTTCGCCGGCCGGCAGTCTGATGCTCTCGTCGCTGTCCATGCTCTCGAAGGTGTCCCCTGCGCAGGAAAAGCGCAGCGTCAGGTCGTGCGCCAGGTCGTCTGCGTCGTAGGCCCCTGCCGGGGCTATGTTCCAGAGCGAGACGGCATTGTAAAAATCCACCACAGGGCTTATGGCGACAGGCTCGGGCGCCTTCATGGCGCGCCTGACAAGGGCTTCTATCGAGCTGGGGAAGTTTTTCCTTGAAACCCCCACCGCTTTCATGCTCTCGCCCCAGGGCTTGATGTTTGGGTGGGATTGGGGGTTGCCGTACCGGGCGCCCTCCTCCCCGGCATGCTGCCACGCCCCGGCAAGTTCATCTCTGATGCCTCCCGGATCCTTCACCTTAAGGTTTTCCGCATAGGCAGCCACGACCCTGATCCCCGGGAATGCCTTGAATATCTCATCTTCAATCCGAAACCTCAACTTCTGCCCCTCCACTTTCCGGCGTTATGAAAAGCTCCACTTTCTCAATGCGCCTCTCCTTCACCGACAATATTTTAAAGACCATGTTGCCGTATTCTATCACTCGCCCCCCGCTGTCGCTGTCGTCCGGTATTTCGCCCAGGATGTCGATCAAAAAACCGCCGATCGTCTCTATGTTGTCTGATTCAAGGTTTGTGCCGAGCTCCTCGTTAAGGTCGTCAAGGTCCATGAACCCGCTCACCATGTAGGTGTTTTCATCAATTTTCTCAAGTTCAGGCTGCTCTTCGTCGTATTCGTCGTCGATCTCGCCCATCACTTCTTCGATGATGTCCTCCATCGTCACTATGCCTGAAAATCCGCCGTATTCGTCAATAAGCACCGCAATGTGCTGCTTCGAGCTCTGGAGGTCGAAGAACAGGTCGTCGATCTTCTTGGTTTCCGGCACGAAATACGGTTTCCTCAAGATGCCCCTAATATCCACGTTGTCAAACCCCGCTTCCCGCGCTTTGATCAGGAAATCCTTTATGTTCAATATGCCGATGATGTTGTCGCTGTCGTCCTCGTAGACAGGAATCCTCGAATAGTGCAGCTCCATCAGCTCGTCCATGTATTCCTCGGTGTTGTCGTTTATGTCTATGGTGAACACGTCCGTGCGCGGCGTCATTATCTCGTAGGCAAGCTTGTCGTCGAAAGCGAAAATGCTGTTTATCATCTTTTGCCCCTCTTCCTTGAGCACTCCCGTCTCTTTTCCCACTTCGAGCATGGACATAACGTCGTCCTCAAAAAACTCGCCGCCGCTTTCCTCTGAGTTCTGCCTGGTTAGGCTCAGCATCAAATCCGCTGTTTTTTGCGCGACGAACACGAAGGGCTTAACGGCCGCCGACGAGAAAATTATGAAATTGACGAGAAACATCGCTGTTTTTTCCGGGTGTTTGAGGACAATTTTTTTAGGGTAAAAATTCCCCAAAGCAAGGGCTATGAATGAAAGGACGACTGTGATGACCGCAACAGAGAACTGTTTTGGGTACGGCATCCCCCACGCCGATAAGAAAGCCGCAAGCTTCCCCGCCATCCCGGCAGCGGCAGCTGCGCTGGCGAGAAATGCCGTAAAAGTGATGATGAGCTGAATTGCGGGCAGGGGCCTGCCCTGGTCCTCCAGCAGTTCATAGAGCCGTTTTGCCTTGCCGCTTCCTTCCTGCGCCATGTTTTTGACCTTGTTCTTGTTTGAAAACAATATGGCTGTCTCTGCCGCCGTGAAAACGGCGTAAATCAGGACGAGGCAGCATAAAAAGATGATTTGCGCCGTTGCCGGCATACTGGGGTCAGGGCCCTGGTCCATTTTTTTCTCCTTCCGGTTTTTTCTTTTATTTTAATAATGTATTTGATTTTTTTCTAAAATAATGTATAATACTACATATCGGGGCGTGGCGCAGCTTGGTAGCGTGCTTGACTGGGGGTCAAGAGGCCGCAGGTTCAAGTCCTGTCGCTCCGACCAACTGCCGGATCCGCTGTACTGTGTGCAGCGGATTTCGCGTCTACCAAAACAGGCTGCGGAGCGCCCCACAGCCGTGCCAACTTTAGTTGTGCCCTTTCTTCCTAATCCAGCGAATTCTGGTACTGCTGCCACTGCGCTTTGTACCTGTTGAATTCGTTTATGGATTCTGCGAAATTGTGTTCCCCGCTGTTGTCAGGCTTGCGCACGTAGAAGAGGTAGTTGGACTCTGCCGGGTACAGCGCCGCGTGTATGGAATCAGCTCCGGGCGAGCATATGGGCCCCGGCGGAAGCCCGTCTATGACGTACGTGTTGTAGGGGTGGTCGATCTGCGTGTCTTTTATCAGAAGCCGTTCCTTCGTCTCCCCCAGAGCGTATTGGACCGTCGCGTCAAGCTGGAGCTTCATGTTGACCGACAGCCTGTTGTAGATCACGCTGGCAATCAGGGGCCTGTCGACTGCCGCCCTCGCTTCGGCTTCTATCAGGGAGGCTATCGTAATAATCTTGTACAGGCTGCAGCCCAATTCATCAGCCCTGACGTAGTACTCGTCGGTGAACTCCTTGTCGAACTGGGCGAGCATGCGGCTTATGATGTCTTCCTCGGTCGCCGTAGTGAACACGTCGTAGGTCTCCGGGAAAAGGAACCCTTCGAGCCTGCCGTGCCCTTTTGGCAGCTCTTGCATGAACTTGTACGGGAATTCTGCGTTGTCGGCAGCGTCCATGAAAGCGTCTCTGTCTATGAACCCCTCGTTTTCCAGCTTGTCTGCCGTCTTTGCCACGGTGTACCCCTCCGGGATCGTGAAGCGCTTGGTGTTTGCGCTCCCGGCAGAAAGGATGTCCAGCATGTCGCGAACCGACATGGATTTTGAAAATGTGTACTCGCCCGCCTTGAGGTTTCCGTCGTACCCCTCAAGCCTGGCAACCATTTTGAACCTGGAAACGTCCTTTATCAAGTCATAGCTTTCGAGCAGCTCGCCAATCTTCTGCGTCGTTGAGCCGCTCGGTATCAGGAGGTTGACATAGCTTGAATCCGTCGGGTTCACCGGCTTTGCGCCGTCTTCCATGTACATTTTAAGCCCTGCAACCCCGCCGGCGGCCAGCAACAGGAGGACGACAATCACGCTCGCTGCGAAGCGCCCTCTGTGTTTGACTTTGTTTCGCCTGCTGCCCATGTTATTTTGCCCTTCCCAGATACTCCCCAGTCCTCGTGTCTATCTGTATCACTTCGCCGGTTTCGATGAATATGGGCACTTGGACGACCGCGCCCGTTTCGACGGTTGCAGCTTTTGTCACGTTCGTGGCGGTGTCCCCTTTCACGCCCGGCTCCGTGTCCGTAACAGCCAGCGCCACAAAATTGGGGGCTTCGACCAGGAATGCGTTGCCTTTGTAAAACTTGATGGTAGCCATGTCGTTTTCCCGCAGGAACTGGATCGCGTCTTCAACCTGGTCTTTCATCAGCGGCACCTGCTCGTAGGTCTCTGCGTCCATGAAGTAGTACAGCTCGCCGTCGTTGTAAAGGTACTGCATGTTCTTCGTTTCAATGTGGGCGTTGGGGAATTTCACGTCAGGGTTGAACGCTTCTTCCCTGGTGGCCCCCGTAAGGATGTTCTTGTATTTTGTCCTCACGAACGCCGACCCCTTCCCCGGCTTTACATGCTGAAAATCGAGGATTACATGGGGTTCTCCGTTGATTTCAAATGTGATGCCTTTTCTGAAATCGCTTGCGTAAATCATAACAATTCTCCATTCTTTAACTGAGTTTATAAAATAATCAATTCTTTTGCTGATTTAACGGTATTAATTATACCAAACTTTGTAATGATTGCCAAGTCTTCGATTCTGACCCCGAAAATGCCTGGCAAGTATATCCCCGGTTCGATGGTGACCGCCATGTTCTCCAAAAGCACCGCTTCGCTCTCCTTGTTCAAAGCGGGCAGCTCGTGAACTTCGGTTCCGACGCTGTGGCCCGTCCCGTGGCAGAACTCCTCCCCGTACCCGGCTGTTTCTATTATGCCCCTTGCCGTCCTGTCCACGGCTGAGCACCTTGCGCCGGCTCGGCATGCGTCGATCGCCGCCAGCTGCGCAGCAAGGACTATCTGGTATATCTCTCTTTGGAAATCAGAAACCCGCCCCATTGCGACAGTCCGCGTCATGTCTCCGCAGTAGCCGTCTACCACTGCCCCGAAATCCAGGGTCACGAAGTCGCCTTCCTCAATCGTTTTTTCTGTCGGTTCGCCATGGGGGAGGCTTGACCTCGCCCCTGAAACACAGATAACAGGGAATGCAAGCTCCTCTGCCCCGAGGCTAAACAGCACCCTTTCGATTTCTGCCGCCACTTCAAGTTCGGCCATGCCGGCTTTCATGAAACCGAGGATGTGGGTGAAGCACATGTCCCCCATCGCCGAAGCTTTCATAATCGAGAGGAGCTGCT
>WRJV01000254.1 GCA_009778415.1 Clostridiales bacterium
CGGATAACGGCGGGTGCCCGCTCCTAAGAGCCGTGAAAACCATTAACGACGGCTATAAGCTCTTTCAGATAAGGAGCGACAATGCTAGTCAGGTTGGCCGCAGCGGGGCGCGAAACCTGGGAAGCCGACAAACACGGCAAACCGACGGCATTTGTCGGTATGTGAAAAACAACAGAGAAAAAACACAAAGGAAAACTAAAAAAATATAACGGGCATGACAACCATCTGCATGTTGCCTTTGCCCCTTAACTGTCAATTGGTTTTGGAGGAAGTCAAGCATGGAAAGATTGAAGGTGTCTATAGCACTTGTATTGTTGCTTTTTCTAGCATGTTCGTGCGCGGGCAAGGACATAGAAAACAAACCAAGAAAAAGCGAAGCCCGCCAAGCCTCGCCTGAAGTCGCAACTCAAGCGGAGCGTGAAAAAGCTGAAAAGCTCGGGAATGCAGCAAATAATTTGAACCTATGGGCAGCAACAGACGAAAACGCGTTCTATTTTGTTCAGTTTAACAGCGCGATAATAAAAATTGCTCAAGATGGCGAACAGGTTTTGCTTACTGAAGACAGCCCCAATTGGATAAACGTTGCAGATGGCTGGTTGTACTATGAAGGGCGGTCAAACGGCAGTCCAGCAATTTACAAAATTTGCACTGACGGGACGGAAAAAACAGTGCTTCTTGTATACGACAATTTACTAAAAATAATCAAAAAGCAGTACGCATTAGGCATGTTTGCTTCAAGCAGGCTTACGCATGCATTAACTGCAATAATTGACTGTAAAACCTACATTTCTAGCATTGCAAGTATGTATACCATGGAACCAGCAATGATTGCCGCGATAATTGTAAAAGAACAAGTGACGCAATCAGCGCCTGATGAGGCACTATATTTAGACACTGCAGCTAGAGGGACTGCCCACTCGTTTGGGCTAGGTGCGATTTTCCCAATCACGGCAGTTGAAGCATGGACGGCAATGTCTGCAGAAGATTCCGACATCATGCAAAAATTCTACATTTACACTTCGGGGTTGCCAAGTGGTGCATTGTCAGATATAGGGAGCATGAACATATATGTTGGCGCAATGCTTATGAGCAATGATAAATTCAACATATAGACGATTGCAGTCGTATTGTCGCACAATTACAATTTATTCAAAGACAACTATTCAACGTATAAAGCAAAATACTATGCACTGTTTGGTTGTGATTACATGTATGAGGACAATTATCTGGCAAACGACATATAACGATAGTGGGATTAAATATGCCAACTATACGCGTGAATACCTGCCGGAGTTGCGGAAAATATTTATGGTGTAGACAATGGGAGTTGGTTTTGCGAAACATGAAAAAAATCATCTGATTGCCACAATATCCATATCGGCAATATGTGCCTTGATTTTGGGTATGGTGACGTTAGGTTGCTTGTTTTTTCATTTCGATGTAATAAAGATTAACCAGACAACTACAATAAACAACTATGATATTACTGCTGTAAACAAAATATTTGAACCTTACGTAGAAGACTTTTCAAAAAAAGCTGGCAAGAATTTTTTCCTGCAAGAAATGCTGATCAATTTCGACCGTAGTATTGTAGCCACCTATGAAAACGACGACAGGATCAATGAAGGGCACATTACTATAATCGAGCTTAGCGCTAAAAGGGACAACGGTTCGTGGGTAATAGAAAAAATAACGAGGCAGAGAGATCCAAAAATAATTAAATTGTCCCTCCCCAGCCTGCAAATCGATGAATGGAGATATGACTTGCGATATTTTCTTGATTTGTGTGAATGCGACATATCCAATGTCAATTGGATACACGCCAAGCGTGGAAAGATAATAATTTACGGGGAAGGTGTTCTGATAGAAGCGGATCCTATTACTGGTTACGTTTTGAACAACGTCTCTGTTGTCGGGGGTCAAAATAACCTTCGACGTTGAGGCGATTGAAATGAAAAGGCGTGTTACGGCACTGCCGAGTACGAGTACGACGCCATGGGCCGCGTCGTCAAGGTGACTGACGCAGGCGGCGCGGTACTTCGGGCACCTGGCTCTCGAAAAGCCGTCTTTTTTGTATGAATCAGCGTCATACGTCTTGCATGTTTGTGAAAAATCGAATATCATAAACTTGTAGCGCAAACACCGGGGCAAAGCTACGGTGTTTCGATGTTAGATTTGGAGAAGGTCTTCAGCCAAGAAAAAGCTTCTCCATTTCTATGTAATAGCACAAATATTGAGAAACAAAAAACACCCTTTGCATGAGGGTGCGCAGTTTGGGGCAGCGTATTTTATTTTGCAGAAAACTGCCAGAATCAACCGAACCTAAATCGCAGTTCTACACATATCCTATACAAGGCGATTATTTAATACTTGAATTTGAAAACTGAAAAAGCATATTGCCCAAAACATTAACTTTAATTTCCGATAGAAATTACTTCCACATTCCTTCCCGCCTGTTTGACTCGAAACGGTTGTTTGGCTTGAAAAACTCTTCAAAATGTTTTATCATCGTATTGTGGTGGTATCCATTCAGAAAACGGATACCGTTCGTTGGAGAAAGGACGGTCCGTCGCGTTACAGTAGCACAAGAAGTCAATCTTGAGCGGTGAAGCTATAAATATTGGCTACACCGCTCAAATCATGTGAGCAGCTAGAAATGATTCTGACAAGGAGGGGTAGCCAGTGAAATTAATAGAAATTTCCGTTATAGCGCTGCTGTGTTTTTATTTACCTGCATGCAACATGCAAGAATCGTTGGATCAAAAACTTGAACCTGAAAAAAACTATCAATGTGATTCTAATACTGAAGACAGCATCAATGCTCCTGAAATAGCTGAAATACTTGGAAACACACCAATATATTTCACTCCTTGGGTAGTGGCAAATTTGCGACGAGCCTGCTGATTGTGAACAATTGGGTATATTTCCGCACAGATGCTGGACTTTTCAGAGGAGATATGGACAGCAAGGAAATTGATGCTGTCATTGAGGAGGCTGGGGCGATAGTAGGGATAAAAAACGAATGGGTTTACTACGAAACACAGAATGAAATCTGCAAATTCCACCTTGATGGCTCAAATAGGGTTTCTATATATGAGAGCGCTAACGGCATCCAAAGCGCCATGTTGGATGGTGATTGGATATACATAGTTACAAATTGGCAAGATAGCAGAAGAGGGGCTCTACAGAAAGTTCGTTTAGACGGCACTGGATTGTTACATTTCGAGGATATTGCTGACGCTAAGCCTTTTGGTTGGGCTGACATGGAGATAAGAGTGCATGACGACTGGGTTTATTACTCACTTGAAGTAAAACCAGGGAACCTCTACAGGGTAAGTTCAAACGGAAATGCAAATGAAGTTTTTATTGAAGGCCATATAACGAATGTTGCATTTGCAGATGATTGGATTTTCTTCGAAGACATCACAATTGAAGAACCGTGGATATACATGATGAAGCTTGATAAAACGCAAAAAAAGAAATTATACCGGTTAGATTTAGTGTGCTAACGTCCCGACGGTGGAGCAGCAGCTACGGCTTTTATGGGGTGCGCAGGGTGCAGTTCGACGGCAAAAGACAGCTCTCCGCGCACGCATAGTTTGCCCCCGACATGCCCGTCGCATTTCACGAAGTAAAATGCGCCCTTGCGGCTTGTCAATTGGCTTTTGAACGTGATAGTGTCGCCAGGCACTACTTTGTTTTTGAATTTGACGTTTTTCAGCCCTGTAAAATACGGCGTGTACTTTTTACCGCCCGGATTCACGAGCAGGCAGGCGGACTGCGCCATCATCTCGCACAGGATCACGCCTGGCACAACCGGATTCCCTGGGAAATGCCCCTGCAGGAAAAATTCATCTCCCCTAACTGTGTAGCGCCCTGCAGATGTATCGCCTTCAAGCTCCACATCATCGATCAGCAGCATTGGCTCCCGGTGCGGAAGGATGTTTTTTATTGCGCTTCTGTCCATATGCCCCTCCTCGCATCCAACTTGTTGAAAACAATCCCGGCGTTGTGGCCGCCAAACCCCATCGAGATGGAAAGGGCTTTGTCGGTGTCGCATTGCCTTGCGGCATTTGGCACATAGTCAAGATCGCAATCCGGATCGGGATCCCTGTACCCGGCCGTTGGGGGGACCACGCCGGTTTCAATAGCCTTGACGGCGGCAATGGCTTCGACGCCACCTGCTGCGCCGAGCATATGGCCAACCATGGACTTTGTTGAGCTAATGGGGATTTTGTAAGCTACGTCCCCAAGCGCAGTTTTAATGGCAAGGGTTTCGGTCTTGTCGTTCAGGGGCGTTGAAGTCCCGTGTGCGTTGATGTAGAGTTTTTCGTCTGCGTTAAGACCGGATTCTTCCAGGGCAAGCCTGACCATCTCAGCCCCGCATACTGCATCCGGGTGTGGCGCAGTGATGTGGTAAGCATCGCAAGTGTTGCCGTAACCGCTGATTTCACAATGGATTTTGGCGTTTCGTTTCAGTGCGTGCCCGTATTCCTCAAGTACAACGATCCCGGCGCCTTCGCCGATTACAAACCCGTCCCTTCGCTTGTCGAACGGGATAGAGCTGCTGTCCGGGTCGTTTTTGGTGGAAAGCGCAGTGGCGTTCACGAATCCGCCCATGCTCAGGGGGTTGATCGAAGCTTCAGCCCCTCCTGCGATAATTGCGTCCGCATAACCAAATTTAATGGCGCGGAACGCCTCGCCAATGGCATGGGTAGCTGTTGCGCAGGCGCTCACAACCGGCAGGTTCGGCCCTCGCGCGTTGTATCTCATGGCAATCAGTGCAGAGGCTATGTTCGCAATCATCATCGGAATAAAAAACGGGGAAATCCGTTGCGGCCCTTTGGTCAGCAGTTTCTCAGTTTCTGCCATGAATGTTGAAATGCCGCCGACCCCGGAACCGACATAAACGCCAAGCCTGCTTGAATCTGCCTGGCTTGCTATGCCGCTTTCTTCAACTGCTTGTGCGGCGGCGGCCAGGGCATACTGGGCAAACAGGTCGGTTTTTCTGATCGCGCTTTTTTCCATGTAGTCTTCCGGATGAAACCCCTTTACTTCGGCTGCGATTTTTACCTTCAGGCCGGGCGAGTCAAACCTGGTAATTTCCCCAAAACCATGCTTCGCCAAAATCAGGCTTTGCCAAAATGCATCTACATCGTTGCCAACAGGGGAGATGCACCCAAGCCCTGTCACCACTACGCGTTTCATAAAAAGGCCCTCCTACATGCATAGCCCGCCGTCAACCCTGATCACCTCTCCTGTGATGTACGAAGACAGTTCGGACGCTAAAAATACCGCCAAGTTTGCTACTTCTTCTGCTGTCCCCATTCTTCTCAGCGGAACAGTGGTGCTGATTCGTTCTTTGACTGCTTGCGGCAGGGCCGCAGTCATGTCAGTGTCTATAAACCCCGGGGCGATGGCATTGCAAGTCACATTTTTGCCGGAAAACTCTTTGGCTGCAGTTTTGGTAAGCCCGATCATCCCGGCTTTGGCTGCAGAATAATTCGCTTGGCAGGGGTTGCCCATTATGCCGCTGGCTGAAGATATGTTGATGATCCTGCCCGCCTTTGACCTCATGACAAAACGCGAAAGATGCCTGGTGAAGTTGAACGCTCCGCTTAAGTTCACGCCTATGACGGCGTTGAAATCCTCTTCGCTCATCCGGCGCAGTAAATTGTCTTTTATGATGCCGGCATTGTTGACCAGAATGTCTACCGAACCAAAATCGGCAGCAATTTTCTCACAAACGCTCCTTGCTTCGTTCCAATCAGCGACGTTGCACTGATAGGCCCTTGCGGCAACGCCAAAGCTTTCTGCTTTCTTGAGCACTTCATGCGCCGAGCTCTCGCTTGCTGCATAAACAATCGCGACATTTGCGCCGTTTTGCGCCATGCCGAGCGCGATTGCCTTGCCAATTCCCCTTGACGCGCCGGTGACAACCGCAGTTTTTCCTCTAAGCATGTTGTAGTTCCTCCACTGTATTCTCAAGCGATTCCATGTCAGATACGTTGTGAACGCGCACGCCTGTGCCTATCTTCTTTATTAGCCCTGACAAAGTCTTGCTCGGCCCGACTTCTATAAACGTGTCAAACCCGTCCGCGATCATGTTTTCTATTGTTTTTTGCCATAAAACCGGGTGGGTCACTTGTCTTGTCAGCAGCTCTTTCGGCTGGTCGTATATCTGTGCCGTGGTGTTTGCGTAAAGTGGGATTTGCATTGCTCCAAAGCGCTCTTTTTCAAGGTATGCCGCTATGCGTTCGCTGGCGGCGCTCATGAAAGGGCTGTGAAAAGCGCCGCTGACCGTCAGTTTTACCGCCTTGCCGCCCTGCTCAAAAACAGCCTGCTGCAGTTTGGCTGCTGAACTTTCAGCACAAGCAACCACTGTTTGCCCCGGGCAATTGTAGTTGGCGGGATAGGTTTGCGGAAGCGCTTCGCATATGCTTTCCACCTCGCTGGCAGGCAGCTTCAGCACTGCAAACATAGTGCCTTTGTTCTTTTCGGAACATTCCTGCATCGCTCTTGCCCTGTAGCAGACAAAATCAAACGCCTGCTGCGGCAGCATCAATCCGGTGCATGTGGCAGCTGGGATTTCGCCGACTGAAAATCCTGCGACACCGTGCGCCGGAACGCCTTTTTCGGCTAAGGCTGTTGCACAGGCAAGGTCTGTTAAAAACAAGGCAGGTTGCGTGTTTATCGTGGTGTCCAGCTGCTCCTTTGAGCCGTTGAAGCAGATTTCACGTATTGGTGCTGACATGTCAAACAGCCACCTTACGCTGTCGAAATGGTCGTACAAATCGCGCCCCATTCCTACAGTTTGAGCCCCTTGGCCCGCAAAAACAAGCGCTATTTTACCCATGTTGATGCCCTTCCAAGGATTGCCTCAGCCTCTCTCATCATTTCCTCAACGATGTCCTTTGCGCTCTGCTCCGTTTTGACCATGCCAGAAATCTGTCCTGCCAAAAAGCAGCCGTTTTTGAGGTCACCACAAGCCGCCGCCAGCTTTAGGGCGCCTGTGCCCAGCGCTTCCAGTTCTTCTCCTGTTGTGCTGCCGTCATATTCCTTTTTTGAAAATTCCCTAGAAAAAGGGGTTTTCAGCGACCGGACCGGGTGCCCGAGCCTTTTTCCCGTTGTAACAGTGTCAATGTCTTTTGCGGCAATTATCTTGTCTTTGTAGTTTTGGTGAATGCCGCATTCTTTTGCGACTAAAAAACGGGTTCCCACCTGAACGCCGACAGCCCCAAGCATAAACGCCGCCGCGACTCCCCTTCCGTCGCCGATGCCGCCCGCTGCAATGACAGGGATGTTGACAGCGTCGCATACCTGCGGCACTAGGGCCATGGTTGTAGTCTCGCCAACGTGCCCGCCGCTTTCGCAGCCCTCTGCAATAACTGCAGCCGCTCCGCTGCGCTCTGCCAGCTTTGCAAAACCCGTAGACGCCACAACCGGAATCACCTTGATTCCCGCACTGGTCCAAAGCTTCATGTGCCTTGACGGGTTGCCGGCGCCTGTTGTGACAACCGCAACGGATTCTTTTGCCACAAGCTCTGCCACTGCGCCGGCGTGGGGGCTCATCAGCATAATGTTGACGCCAAACGGTTTGCTTGTCAGCGTTTTGGCTTTTTTTATCTGTTCGGCTACATATTCCGCCGGAGCGTTCCCTGCCGCAATAATGCCCAGCCCGCCCACATTTGATACCGCAGCTGCCAGTTCCGCATCGGAAACCCATGCCATGCCGCCCTGAAATACAGGGTGCCGTATGCCAATCAATTCGCAAATAGGTGTCTTAATCATAAAATCACTCCCAAACCACTACGCAGCTGCCGGCAGTAAGGCCGGCGCCGAACGCAGCCAGAAAAAGCGTGTCGCCTGGTTTTATCTTGCATTCTTCTTGCATCTCAAACAGCAGCAGGGGAATGGAGACGGAAGACAGGTTGCCGTACCGGTCAATGTTGACAGGGAATTTTTCCTGTGGCTGCCGCATCTTCGTCCTGATGGAGTCAATAATCCTCCTGTTTGCCTGGTGCAATATGAACCAGTTGATTTGTTCAAGGGACATTTTTAGTGCGCTGAGCGCATGCTTTATTTCGTTTTCTACTGTATTCACTGCGAATTTGAATATTTCCTGCCCTTGCATTTGCACAAAACCCCGCTCTCTTTTTTTGCTTACAAAAGGGCTGTTCCCGGTGTCTACGGGGATGTTGAGTATCGGCGTGTCCGAAGTTGCCAGCAGGTTGATGTACCTGAGAGCGCCTCCGTTTGTCACTACGCAGGCGGCGGCGCCGTCTCCAAACAGCACGCAGGTGCTGCGGTCGCCCCAGTCCACCTGGGCAGACATCATTTCTGCCGACACGATCAATATGTTTTTCGCGTTGCCCGCGCTCAAAAAGCACGATGCCACATTCAACGCATAAATAAACCCCGTGCAAGCTGCATTGATGTCAAACGCAGGGCATTTGGCGCCAATGCGCCCCAAGATGCAGCAAGCCAGGGACGGTGTGCGGTAATCGCCTCCGATGGTCGTACAAATGATCAAGTCAATGCCTGCTGGCGTCAAACCCGACTTCTCAATAGCCTGCAAGGCAGCGGCGGCCGACAGGTCTGTGATGGTTTCATCTGTGCAGACATACCTTTTCTTGATGCCTGTCCGCGACACTATCCAGTTGTCGTCGGCATCAATATAGTTTGAAAGGTCTTCATTTGAGACGTGCCTCGCCGGGATGCCTTTGCCTGTGCCGATTATTTTCAAGCTCATATTGCTCATGTTTGTACCATTCATAACATTCATACCATTCACACCTCTGCCTTTGCCCTGAAGAACCCGTTTAGCGTTGTTATCGCTTTTAGCAGCACTTCCTTTTCAGCGCCTGAGTACTGCCTGCTGATGTTCCTGACCATTTTCTCGTGAAACAAACGATGCGCCTTATCTATTTTTTTGCCCGTTTCAGTTAAAACGATGATCGCTCTGCGCCCGTCTTTTTCGCACGGCGTTTTTCTTATAAAACCCTTTCTTTCCAGCTTTTTGACGGCTACCGTCGCAGTTGGCATGGCTATGTTTAGCAGGGAGGCAATTGTGCTGACAGTGGCCCCTTCGTTTTCCTGCTTGCCGATTGCTTCGATCATGTGCGTCTCTGTTATAGTAATTGGAACATTCAGCACACTCTTAAGAGAGGTCTCCTCGTATTTCAGGATGCTGTTGAAAGTGTCCACCAGCACTTGATTTAAACTCTTTTCAAAATTGTCCAAAACAACGGCCTTTCTTTATATAGTTAGTTTTACTAACTAA
>WRJV01000255.1 GCA_009778415.1 Clostridiales bacterium
CTTCCACTGATAGGTAGGTTTTTTATTTTTACCCTGATTATAGTATTTGATTTTGGTAATGCCATCCCATGCCTGCTGTACAGTGCCATCAATCATGTCACTGTGTTCTCGTAGCCAGTATTTCAAGTTGCGGCACTTATAAATTTGTCCGTTCGGGGCTTGAATGACCCAAGTTTTTGCGCCATGATACTCTGGGTTTGCCTGACAAATAGGCGATTCGTCACATATCTTCCTTGCTATCTTTATATTAGGAACTGCTTTAAAGACGTTTACTCGTTGTTGTCTCATACAATCCGGCTTCCCACAAGTCTTATTTTGGCTTGAAGGCCAACAATGAAATTCCTGACCGCAGATAGAACATGTACGCATGCTCCTTTTGGATAAATGATCGTCAATATCATGCGGTTTGCAATTAAGGGCAGCAGCAAGTTTTTGCAATGTTTGCCATTTCAGGAATGATTCTTTTATCTCGATCTCCGTTATCATCTGACTGCTTATTCCGGTTTTCTCCGATAATTCTGCTATTGTCAAACCCGCAGCCAGTCTTTTTTCAAGCACTTGACCCATTTTAAATATACCTCACATATCTTCCTATTAGCAGAAAAGTTTTCCTCATCCTATTCGCCGGGAAGTTTATTATAATAATTCTCCAAATCTAACATCGAAACACCGCAGCTTTGCCCCGGTGTTTGCGCTACAAGTTTATGATATTCGATTATTCACAAACATGCAAGACGTATGACGCTGATTCATGCAAAAAAGCCATTTTTGTTTATGTCATCCATATGATAATCCGCAGGTCATAAGGCGATCTCCTTTGCGGCATAAAGCTTTTGGGTTAAATAAAGGCAGGCCGCTATTACCGCTGCGGAGAGCAGAACATACATTAAGTTAGGTCCATTTGCCACGACATCCGCAACGCCAAAATAAGCCAGAGGAGATAGGAAATTCAGCGACGGCACTTCAAAATACTGTACTAAAAACATCAGGCAGTAGCTCGCAATTAACACAGTGATTGCTCTCTTTGTAGCGGATCCATAGGATTTAGAGATTGCGCTGCAAAGCAACCCGAAAGACATCAATACACATTGTGTCAGTAACATCCCAACGCCAGAAATAAGCACTTGCACATAAATGGCAGGGTCGTTTGCAATAACCATCATGCCAACAAGCGACATGGCCGTTGCTGCCGTAGCGATAAGGAGCACATTTATGAAGCCCGCGAAAATCTTGGCCCAAACGATCGCGCTGCGCTTTATCGGCTTTGTAAAGAGGTATTCGGCAGTCTTGTCACGGCTTTCCTTTGAAATGACTGACGCGCCGGTGTAAATGGCATGAGTGAATACAATCAGCCCAATCCAATAGTACATCACGACATGGTATCCGATATAGGAATGCAGGTCGGCATTGTACACTCCGAATATTAGCTGCCCAATTTTGGGTATCGCAGCCATCGCTTTTTCCAATGTATCAAGCTGCTGGCTTACAATGGGGTATTCCATCAGGGCAAAAATCGCAAGAATCCCGACAACAATGCCCCAAATCACAAGCCCAAACCGCGTACGCAGCAATTCTTTTTTCAATATTGTTCCCATTCCTGTTACCTCATGAAATTAATTTCACGTCTTTTTTTGTGAAAGAGCCAAGGCCAACCGTCAAAAAAACAACGCAAAGAGCAGCGAAGGCAATCATGTAGCCGGCCAGGTAACCACCGTTGCCAATTATTTTACTGGTATTGAAATATGCGTAAGGTGTGAAGTATTTTATAGCGTTGGCGCTTACAATATTTGAAAATGTAGCAAAAATATAGAACAAAAACACCACGCCGGACGATACCAAAAGCGGCGAGCGGATTTTTGAATAAACCGTACCTACCAAGGCGCCGAAAAACACAAAGAAAATTTCTATCCACGTAAATGACAGTGCAACCAATGAAGACACCTTGAAATCAAATCCTTCGGAGATGTTGGCAAATGCGGACAGCATAGCGCCAATGTAGTAAAATGTGCCCACAACTACCGCTGAAATTAGCGCAGATAAAACTTTAGCGCAGAATACTTCGCTCCTTTTATGGGGTTTCGTATAAATAAACTCCGCAGATTTTCCTATCGTTTCTTTTGTAAAGGTTTTCAGCCCCAGAAACATTCCGTTTATTCCCGCTGCGATAGCTAAAAACGATGTCAGAAACCCTAGCGTGCCGACAGGAGTGGTAAGGACTTGAACATCAAAGCCCCACAGGTTAAAAATGTCTGAGCCGACGATGTCTGCATCTATTACGTCTGAAGTCAAAAATGACATGTAAATTGGCAGCGACGCAAAGATAAAAGCAGCAACCGCAATGCTCCACCATAATATATGGGCACGCAACAACCGCATTTCATACTTGAATATAACCATATCCACACCCTCTCATTTGTAGTAATGCAAAAAGATTTCTTCCAGCGTTGGCTCCTCGATAAATGCATCCTCAACATCAAGCGCTGCGATCCTCTTTAGCAGGGCATCAACATCGCCCTTGTACATAAACGAAGAACTCGAGCCGTCCTGTACAAGCTGCGCCACATTTTCTGCCATGAAATATTCGGCATGGATATCATTCTTTGCGGTTACAGAGACTTTTTTGAAACCGTTTTCGCGAAGTTCGCTTATCGCCTGAACATCTATTAGTTTGCCATCTTTCAAAATTGCAACGCGCTTGCAGAATTTTTGTACTTCGCTTAAAATGTGCGATGAAAAGAAGATTGTCGCTCCACGCTTGTTTTCTTCTCCAAGTATCTCGAAAAAGGTTCGCTGGACAAGCGGGTCGAGCCCAGCAGTTGGCTCGTCAAGCATGATCAGCTTCGGGGAATGGCACAGTGCGCTTACGATGCCCACCTTTTTCTTGTTGCCAAAAGACAGGTCGGCAATCTTGCGGTTGCGGTCAAGCCCAAGACGCTCACAAAGCTCGTCTGTCTTTTGTTTGCAATCCTTTTTATATAGTTCTGCCGTGTAGGAAAGCAATTCTTTGACTTTCATGCTGTCATAATACGCTGCTTCACTCGGCACATAGCCGACATCACGGGCAATTGCGTGCGCTTCCTTCACACAATCCTTGCCAAAGATAGTGGCGCTGCCTGCTGTTGGCTCAAATAATGCGAGCAGCGTGCGGATCGTGGTTGATTTCCCAGCTCCGTTGGGGCCTATGAAGCCGAAAATTTCCCCTTCATTTACCATGAATGTCACATCTTCAATACCACGATGTTTTCCATAGAATTTCGTTAACCCTTTTATGTCAATGATTGCGCTCATTTAAGAAATTCCTCCTTATAAAGATTGTTCCTCAGCAGATCAACGCATTGTGAAAACTCCAACATGATTGCGTCAATGGAGACGAGATTGTCCAAGCGGCTGCCCATGACGCCTTCGGTAAATTTCACAAGAATATTTATAACAAGCTTAGGGTCAACACCGTCTTTGAACTTGCTTTCGTCAGTGCCGCTTAACGCAATTTGCATGCGTACATCCTCGCCTTTTGACAACAGCTCTTGTATTTCCGAAGCAACTGCCGGATCGTCCTCATAGTAAATGCTCGCTAAAAAACCTGCCATTGCGGGATATCGGTTCATAATCGACAATTTTAGTTTTGCAGCTTCTACAATCTTTTCAAAAAAGTCAGCGCTTTCAGTGTTCCTCTGTTCTTGCACCGAAGCTGCCATAATTTTGCCTGTGTATTCGATTAAATAGAGATATAAGGTTTTCTTGCTTCCAAAATAATGGAACACCAATGCTTTTGAGATACCTGCTGCCGCCGCAATATCGCTAATATACGCTTTTTTATAGCCTACTGCCCCAAAAACGCTCATAGCTGCCGCCGCTATGATATCTTGCCTTTCTTGCGGCAGTGCCAAGAATTTTTCCATATGTGCCACACCTCTCAATTCATTAACCGCTACGGTCAAAAGAATTGTATCATGATTAACCGCTGCGGTCAATACTTTTTAATAATATTAGCAAATATGGGTTGCGGGCGATAGCCCGCGTTAGCAAAATTGATATTTGCAGCTCCAAAAAGTACAAACGGACATTTTGTCCGTTTGTACTTTTTCCATAATATGACAAGGCGAGGGCCCTGCCCCCGCCTTGTCAGTTATATAGACTGTCCTGTTATTTCGCGTAGTGGATGAACAGGTCCAGCAGGTCTAGCATGTCGATGATGCCGTCGCCATTCACGTCGCACATGCTTGCAGTGACGCCGATGCCCCTTGAATCGTTGACCTTGACCAGCGTGCCCCAACCCGGAGAATCCTTGTGGAATCCACAGTACAGCAGCATGATGCCCAGGTCTAGGGCGTCCACTTTGTTGTCCCTGTTGAGGTCGTACTTGGAGAAGGTGCGCTGGTCGATGTTTGTCACAGCCTTGCCCGACAAAATCTTGATGTCAAGGTATTCCGTTACGTCGCCCACAAGGCCGGCAGATTTTACCCCGGTCAGATTGAGGGCAGCGTCGCCCACAGCCCTTGGGGCGAAGGCTAATTTGGCGATTTCAACAGGCCAGATGCTCGTAAGGCCTTCGTCATTCCCTGCGTCGTAAGCCAATGTGACGGTACCGTGCCATATGTCGCCCCCCATGCTGCGCCAAGCGATGCCGTCAACGACCGAAAAGCCGTTTTGCCCCTCTATCCCGATGCCGGAAAGCATGCTGCCGTCGATCAAGAATTCTGCCTCAAACGTCAGCACGTTCTTAACCCCGCGCAGCGACAGGGAGAAGTACACGTTTTGGGCTATGTCGCTCTCGGCGTCCGCATATACGCTTGCAGAAGCGTACAGTTCAAGCGCGATGTTCTTCCCGGTGACGTTGGCCGTGTTGCTTGCTGCCGTCGTCCATTGAGCGATGATGCCCTCATCGTAGCCCTCTTTGTTCACGCTGATCTTGTAAGTGCCGGCTGTTGCGTTGGCAATGGTGTAGTCCCCCGTCGCGTTGGTCAGCACCGGGCTGCCGACAGGCTTGTCATTGTCTGCGGCGTCAAGCAGCTGCACTGTGGCGCCAGACAAGCCGCCCGGCGCGTCAGCAGCAGTGACCTTGCCGCTGATGTTGAATATCCTGTTTAATACAATGTCCTTTGTCAAATTCTGGTCGACGATCTTAAATGGCGCAGACTCGTAGCGGTCATAATTCGCCACGTTCGTCACGACGATCGCTAGGTCGTGGTCAGATGGCGGTATGCTGTTTGTCACATAGCCCGCGCTTGCGCTTGAAGGCCTGAACGCCGTCGCAAGGACGCTGCCGTCCGTTTTGTCGACGACTTGGATAAGTACGCCAGCCGGAGGCCTTTGCGCCGTTGTACCGGAATTGTTGTAATAAATCCGCCCGGTGATGTTGTAGGACCATTGAATGGAAAGGCCGCTGAAAACGATGTTCCTCTCAACGTCCGCCCCAGCTACGGCAATGCCCTCCTCAACCTTGGAATCACCGTTCCAAGCAGTTGCCTTAATGTAGTAACCGTCTCCAGGCGCTGCAAACACAAACCTGTAGAGCCCGTCAGGGCCCGTCATGACAGAAGCGCCCACCTGATTGCCGTTTTTGTCAAAGAGCGCAAGCGCCGTGCCCGGGACCGCTACGCTGCCTGCCCCTGTGACTTTGCCGTAAATCTGGAAAGAAGGAACCTTTGAAGCTTTCAGGATAATCCCCGTAGTAAAGCTGACTCCCGCTATAGTGGCTACCCCTTCAGAGTTGGCAGCGACCAAACCGCCGCCAAGCCTGCTGCCTGTCACGCAATTGGTGACTTCATATGAAGCGCCTGCTTCAAGCTCCCTAAGCTCAATGTCTCCGTTGAACTTGTTGTTGCTTTCGTAGCTGCTCCCCCACGGGTCGACGGCTACTGCCGAATTGCTCTTGAAGCCTTGAGAACCGTTCGTAACGGCATTCGACGTGGCAAAGAACGAGTAGTACCGGTCGCCGCTGCCGGCGTCGCCTTTGTAGACATACCCTTCAGGATAGTCGAAAGCGTACTTGTAAGCTTCGCCGATCATCTCCTTGCTTGAGAGTGAAAGGTAGCTGTAGAGGTTGAACCAGTTGAACATCTCATCCCACTCGTAGCGGTCGTTCGTCAGGTGCCTGTCGTGGGAATTGGCATCCCACGGGTAGCGCATCTTCATCTCGGGGTAAACGTCTGGCATAGAACCCTGCAGCGGGTTGAACTTGTCCGTAACGTATTTCGTGTCCAGGACCGCTCCAACCCCCACATGCGAAATGTAATCCACCGGGCCCGGCCTCCTGACGCTGTCATCGGTGTTTGTAATTATGCTGAGCATCAAATGGTCGCCGACGACAGGGAAATCAGCACCGTAAAACCCTTTGAACGACTTCAGCAGGTACCGCGTCTGGCGGCTGCCCAAGTTGTCCCCAGGCACTGGCCTGTTGACGCCGCTGTAGTTGAAAAAGTTGTGTGGCGAACCGCAGTTGCAGTTCATGATGACCGCAGTTTTCTCAGGCGCTACTATTGGCCCGCCCAAGGTTGCCGTCGCCCCTCTTATCAGGTTCGCCTTGTCGTAAATAGTCTTGTAGAAAGGCCCGCTTCCCCTCATGCTGGCTTCGGGGTCGCCGTCGTGGCCATGGCCTGTCGCGTAGCACGGCGGCTGGCCTTGGATCGAATCCCCCTTAAGGCCGTCAAAGGAGTATTCGTCAAAAATCAAGTTGCAGAAGTAATCCGTATACTCGTCAAGCACTGCGGGGTTCCCAAGGCACAGGAAACTCGTCGAGCTGCCTCCGTTAACAAGGCCGCCGCTCGCGTTCCTCGCATACCAGTCGGGGTGCGCCGCGAGGAGCGGGCTTGCGCCGCCTCTGGCGACTGAAGACATCACCCACGCGACGACTTTTATGCCGTGGTCGTGCATGTAGTCGTTGAAAGCCCTTATGACCTTTATGCCCTCGGCGTTGTTTGTGGTTGAAAGGGTCACGCCGCTGTATTTTGCCTTAAGCGCAGGGTCCTTCCATTCGTACGCGTTGAGCCTGCTCAAAGCCTGCGACCATAGATTCAGGTCCGGCAGGTACATGCCCTCCCCTGACGCGTCGGTCCTCGCGTACCACCTGTCGTCAAGGGTAACAGACTCTATGCCAAGCTGCTGAAATTCCCCCACCTTGTCCATAATGTTGCCCGGATTGAAGCCTGTGCCGTAACCCCACGTTTCCCAGAGAGGAGCCCAAGCCCATGCCGGCATGTCCTTTGATGCCGGAAGGGTGACCAAGTCGCTTACAGGAGGAACGCACCAGCTGGTGTCAACCTTGCTCATGGCGCTGGCGTACATCTGGTTGGCCTTGTAGAAGTCGCCGTCATGCACGGCGACGAAACTCGTGCCTATGTATTCGTCCTTGCCGGGTGCCAGTGTTTTGCCGGGCCATCCTACCCATGCGTAAGCTATGTTGTGGTTGCCCGTTATGCCGCTGCCGCGAGTGGGCAGTTCGAGCCCGTATACGTGGTACGGCATGAAGGAGCCGATGCCTATGCCCACGTTCGTCCCGAAATAGTTGTTGTACGGAACGCTGCCAGCAACGGCCCAGTGCCAATTGTTGCGCGAAGTTGCGTTCGTGCCGGGCAGACCGCTGAACGTAGCGTTGAAGTTGACGCAGTTGCCGACGCCCATGGTGTCAAACACGGGCATGACATAATCCCTGCCCCACTCGGTGCCGCTGCCCTGGAACGTCCACACGCCGGAGTCGATGTTGTTTCCGAATTTCTTTTCCGGCGTTACGTCTTGAATTTTGAAGTTGTTTTCCACAAACTTGGTAACTGCGAGCCCAGCTGGCTCAGTGCCAGTGTACTTGTAGAATGTGGACACCGCCACAACGCCGGGGTCTGTAAGCGACGTCTCGACCACAAGCGTCCGCTCAAGGTTGCAGTCGTCGTTTTTCCCGACTACGGTAAGGCGCGAGCCGGTGCCGAAATGAGTTTTTACGTTTGCCTCACTAACTGCGCTTGTTACTGCAAATTCATCGGTCAGCAGCTTTTCGTTCTGGTCGTTGCCATTTGCGGCCCTGCTTCCTGAGCCTTCCCATGTGGTCACGTATCCGGATTTGCCCGACAGAATCTTTGCGGCGTTGTTGTGGTGGTTTGCCGTTGCCGTGCCGGTGCCCGTGGACCAGGGCAGGGCGTTTGCCCAAGCGGCACCGCCTGTCACCGCAGTGCCCCCGGACGCGCCCATCTTTTCAATAGGGCTGGTCATTGGCGTCCAGACAGGGTCTGCTGCGCTGCCATCATTGCGGAACACCGCCATGTTCATTCCTTCGTCCACCGTCACCCTGATGCTTCCGTCGTCAATCGAGACGGGCTCGTCGATGCCGCTCAACGCCATAGGCGCCTCGCCAACATCGGGATCGGGCAGATCTGATGCTGCACCCGTTTGCAATAGCGTCATTGAAAACGCCAAGACAAAAACGAGTGCAAGCAACAGCACTCTTGATAAATTGTTCTTTTTCATAGTTTACCTCCAAAACGATTGATTTTGTTGCCTTTGCTTCAATCTATCAATTTTATGCATTTTTGTCAAGTAGTAAAATTTGCTGTTGTATTTTACGAAAGTTTGGTGTATACTATCCTCGGAGGTAGAGACAATGCCAAACATCAAACCTATATCGGAATTGCGCAACTACGGCGAGGTGCTGCGTGACGTAGCAATCGGTTCGCCTGTCTTTTTAACGAAGAACGGGCACGGGCGCTACGCAGTCATGGACATAGAGGAATACAGGGAATATGAAAAAATTCTTGCGTGGCGTGCATTAAAATCAGAACTGGACAAAGGACGACAATCCGGCAAGGAAAACGGATGGATCGACGCCGATGTGGTCAGAGCGCGTCTTGAAGAGCGGCATCGTGGCTAAGCTCAGATACTCCGAAGCCGCCTTACAGGATTTGGAGCAAATCGACGACTACATTTCGGAAACGCTTAACAACCCGACAGCCGCGTTGAATACGGTGAACAAGATTCAGGACGCTGTAGACAAACTCGTGGACTTCCCTTTTATTGGGTCGCCCTTATCCTCCATCGCTAATATGGAAACGGATTATCGTTTCCTTGTCTGCGGAAATTACCTTGTATTCCACCGCTCAGAAACAAGAGTCGTATACATTGACCGTGTGCTGTACGGTAAGCGCGACTATATGGCAATCCTGTTTGGCGACACGCTGGAGGAAAGGCTGACCGAAAACAAGCAGGAATGAAAAATATTGCAAACCTGTCATGTTGACAATGCCTACGGCATTGCGGTAGTTAGCTCAAGTTGAATCTGACCCAGAAGCCCTGATTGTCACGGAAAGAGCGGAATTTAGACGGCGATATGTCCACGGTCCACATGGTCAGGCAATCAATTGCC
>WRJV01000256.1 GCA_009778415.1 Clostridiales bacterium
GCTTTCCGCACATTGGGTGGTTTTCGTCGGTTATTGTGAAATGTGTCCGATTGTTTGGTAGTGCTGTACCCGTGTATAATTGCCAACGCGCTTATCCATCGGGATTATTCTTTTAGTGATAGTACGCTTATAAGCATCTTTGACGACCGAATTGAATTTGTGTCCATTGGTGGACTCGTAAGGGGCATTACATTTGATGATATGATGCTTGGTATATCAGTAGCACGGAATAGAAATCTTGCCAATGTATTTTATCGGTTGACGCTAATTGAGGCATACGGTACTGGGATGCCGAAAATTATTCGAAGCTATGAGGAATATGCCTTAAAACCGCAGATAGAGGTTACAGACAATGCTTTCAAGATTACCCTACCCAACACCAATGAGATATCTGAAAAAACTCATTTAGGCGATAATGAGCGCACTGTGATGGCTCTGTTTGAGGATAAAGATTTCATTGTCAGGAAGGATATTGAAGCGGCGTTGTGTGTGTCGCAGACAATGGCGGTGCGGGTAATAAAAAGGCTTTTGGATAAAAACGAGATAAAGGTTATAGGGCAAGGGAAGAATACAAAATATGTTATAAGCAGATAATTGTTCATTTTTCACAAACGACTGGCGGCAGGTCATGTCCTGCGCCTACTGTTTGATCAGCGAAGGGAACGCGCTGTCCCGCATTGAGCAGTGGTCGGCGGCCAACCTCATGCCGTTCGACGGCGTCCTGACGAGCCAGAGGGTCAGCGAACTGCTCGTGCGGATCACGGGCGGCCTGCAGCTCCAGTTTTTTTCGGAGTGGGTGAGCCGCAACAGGGACAAGGAAAAACTGCCGCAGGTCAACGCCCTCATGGTGAGGGGTATACGCCGTGAGCAGCCTCGTCAGCTGGAAGGGGCACAGGTGCTACGTACACGTCTATTACGACAGCCTGAAAGCCGAAATGGAGAACAGGAAGTTCGACCGCCTGCTCTACGCGTGCCGGCAGGAGCTGTCGTCCGGGGAGCTGCGGGACGGGCACAAGGCGCACTGCGAAAAGTTCTTCACCGTCAAGGAGACGCCGAAGCGCGGGCAGAAAGTCGAGTACAGGCAGGAGGCCATCGGCAAGCACCGGGAAAGTACGTCGCGCTGATCCTTTCGAGCAGGATCAAAGTTGTGATGAACGAAGCCGGCTGGTACAAAAACTGCAACATGCAGCAAGTCGTAGACGAAATGAAGGCCCTTAGGGCGGTCAAAATAGACGGCCGGCGTATAAATTTGGTTTCGGTGCCCACCGCTTTTCAAGACAAAATCATCAAGCTGTTTGGCTTGAAGCTGTGACCTGTGTATAATTTTTCGGGATTTTAGGTTAGAATATAATGGTTCACCGCCACCGGAATTTGAGACGGTTGATGAACGAGTATACTTAATTACTACGATTAAAATGTGATATATTAGGAATAGAAGGAGGCGGAGGTAATGAGCTGTAATAATGAGCAATTAAAATTTAGTGTTTTTATTATCAATCAGATTTCACAGGCTATAAAAAAGCCTACGGCTGTTGTGTATAAGTTTCTTTCTGAATCAGGTATTTTAGATGATTATATCATCAGTTGCTATGATTCACTGCATACATTGGGTCGAGAATATCTTATAGAAGATATCACAGAGATGTTAAATGACAGGGGTGTTACAATATGATAATTTACCACGGCACTACTTTAATTGTTGATAAACCGTCTGCCGATTATTCAAAAAGGTATTTAGATTTCGGTGTCGGTTTTTATATCACGGCTGATAAAAAGCAAGCTGAAAATTGGGCGAAACGAAAAGCTGTCCGGTTAAAAGCCAAACCAATCGTCAATGTGTATAATTTGACTGATGATTTCTCAGAATATAAAGGGTTGATTTTTAAGGACGGGGACGGCGAATGGTTGGATTTCGTGGCAAATTGCCATAAAGGAAGTTTGATTTATAAAGATTACGATTATGTCAGCGGCAGCGTTGCGAATGATGATGTTTTTTTAACAGTCGATATGTATGTGCGAGGTATTTGGGATAAGGACAGAGCATTATCGGAAATCAGATATTATGAAACAAGTCATCAGATTTGCTTGATTAGTCAGGCTTTGATAGATAATGATTTGAATTTTGAGAAGTCTTATGAGGTGAAATAAAATGGCTGTTGATAAGAAGGATTTACGTGATGTATATATTACCTTTCTTGAAGAAGATATTATCAAGGAAATAGCTGAAATTAAAGGTGTTGATAACCGTGTTGCTATGGAGAAGTATTACAGGAGTGAGCTGTGCCAACAGATCGGCAGCGGTGAGTACGGCATTGAGTATATGGATTCTAAATATCTAGCGAATGACCTGATAGAGAATGAACCGGAATTATTTTAATAATATCTGTAAAAATAAAAAAAGGACATTTTGAATTGAGCTGAATAACATAAAATCACCATAAAAAAAAGGAGTGCGTTATGGGAGCGTTACGCGGCGGCAATCAAAGTACGGGAGGTGAATCCATGAAATCCATCACGCTTAAAACGAGCCATCTCATCATCGCAGCGGTTGTCTTTGTGGCAATCGGCATCGGGGCGTACTTTGTCATATCCGGCATGAATAAGCCCGCCACTGACATAGGGAACGGCAGTACACCGCTTGGGGGGTTAGGCTTCAAGCTGGACGACAGCGCAAAAGAATACACAGGGGCAGAGCCGGAAAACAAGTCGGGCGATGTTCCGGGTATCAAAATCCCTGGTTACGGAACGGTGACGCTCCCTGCGAACAAGACAGACGTCAAGTTGATTCTGCTCAACCCGGAAGGCAACCCCTGTTATTTCACCTTTGAACTGGTTGTGGACGGCGAGACGTACTACACATCCAACATGGTGGAGCCTTCCAAGTGCATTGAGGATTTGACGCTGACAAAGCCTCTGCAAAAGGGCGAGTACACGGCGATCTTGAAAGTCCGCGCATGGTCTCTGGACGAGAGCCACACCCAAATGAACAGCGCGAACGTAGAGTTTGAACTGAAGGTTGTCTGACCGCCCGGAAAACCACGTATGGAACGGTACAGAAGTGGTCATCATCGTTGAGGACGCGGAACTGCGGAAAATAATACAACAACAAAAATCAAATTTCGTAAAGGTACTCAATTTGTTACGCTTTTAGAGCCGCCGATTGGTGTGGAGAACGGTTTATATTATGGGATATACGACATTAACGGCCAGCGCATAGGCGGTGGTTCCAACATCATTTCATCAGGGCTGTATCTGGTTGCGCTTGATAGTGCGGGAACGGTAAATATAAAAATAAATATCCCGGCAAGCACGCCTAATATTGTGCCGGGCGCCACCTACACCGGCCATATCGTATTCGGCATCAAATTGATAACGTTGTAAGCGAGTGCCGCGCAATCCATAACGAAAATCCGCATGGAATTTTGATTCGCATATATCGCCGCAAGTATGGATTTGTTGGTGCTTACGGCGATATATAGACAAAGACGAGAGTCAAGAACAGCACAAGAACTCTTGCACAGACATATAATGCTTGACAAAGAAATATGAACAAACCGTAAAATATAACATAACTCGCCGTATCCTCCTAAAAAAGTGGACATACGGCGAGTTATGTTTTAGAATAACAAAAAAGAAGTGATAGAATGAAAGGGCAAAAAGGTCATATTTCTTGATGAGATACCGTGGATGAATACGCCAAAGTCAGGGTTTCTGTCCGCGCTGGATCATTTTTGGAATCGTTACGCTTCTATGCGCAACGACGTATTTCTTATCATTTGCGGGTCGGCGTCTTCATGGATCATTGATAGCATAGTGAATAATACAGGTGGATTGCACAATCGGCTAACAGGTGAAATATATTTGCAGCCGTTCACTTTGCACGAATGCGAAGCGTATTATTTGGCAAAAGGCATAGATATCCCAAGATACCATGTAGCTGAAGCGTATATGATTTTTGGCGGAAATATACTCATGGAGAAGTAAATCCCATGATCCCGGGGCACAGATAGATATTGTCATAGAACGTGGTGACAATGTGATCAATCTATGCGAAATAAAATACGCCTCGTCCGAATATACGATTGATAAGGCATATGATCTGAATCTGAGAAATAAACGGGGTGTGAGTTGTTTGTATGTCGTTAACCGAACACCGCGTCACCGCGTTGAAACTCGCGGTGACGTTGATTGAGAGGGAGCTGGAGTGAAAAAGCTACGAAAAACGCTCGGCTATGCAAGCGCTCACATCAGTTTCACATCAGTCGGGAATGGGTTGACATACAACCTTGTGGCGAGTTCACTGTCGAGGGTCAGAAGCTGCCCCGCATTGTTGCCCACCAGTTTTAGCCGGTCGATGATATTCCTGGCGTTCGATTCTTCCTCTACCTGTTCGTTGACGTACCACATGATAAAATGATAGCAGGCGTGGTCGTTTTCTTTCATGGCGAGCGTAGCAATTTTGTTAATGCGCTCCGTCACTTCCCGCTCGTGAACAAGCACAGCCTCAAAAACATCCAAGAGGCTGGAAAAGGAAGTGGACGCCGGGGGAGCTTGTATCGTGTCGAATGATGGGATCGCGCCACGGTCTAAAATATACTGGTACATGTGGATGCCATGCGCCATTTCCTCCCGCGTCTGCACCCACAGCCAGTTCGCCGCACCCATCAGGGAGGCGTCTTCCGCGTAGGCTGACATCGCTTGATACAGGTACGCCGAATAATATTCCGCGTTGACCTGTTCGCTGATTGCTTTAGTTAGACTTTCACTTAACATTGAATTTATCCTTTCGCATTTGATGAAATTGAATTTCGATAAGAATTATATTACCCTTATATCCCGATGTCAATAAAAAGTTAGCAAAATAAGTGTTCTTACTTTTGGGCCGGGTGGAGCGCTCAAGCTTCGAGCAGCTTGAAGGATATAAGGAAGATAATGGAAATGAGTAGCAGAAGTTTTACAAAATACAAAAATTGCCACACCCATTAACCTATTGATGCTACAGCGTATTTAGAAAAAACGATGAATATAATTGTAAAAAATAAAAAACACAAAAAAGCTATTGACATTCAACGAACTGGATATTTTACAATAAATATAGGAGCAATGACGAATGCGATGTAAAACCGGAGGAATATCATGGGCGGATATACAGAAATCGCGAATATTTGGCTAATAGCCATTTCAGGTGTATTTTGCATACTAATATGCAGCATAATTTTTTTGATTTCAACGAACCGGCGCAGCAACATGAAGTTTAAAAACGAGCTTCTGAGGAACACTGCAGACCTTGAGAGCCAGATAGAGGAATCAAAAGCCGCCGTTAAAGCGAAAAGCGATTTCCTGTCGAAGATGAGCCATGAGATAAGGACGCCCCTTAATGCGATTATGGGAATGATACAGATTGTTCAGCATACGACGGATTTGGATGAAATCAGCGGCTACACTGAAAAGATGGAAAGCAGTTCCCGGCATTTGCTGGGGATCATCAACAACATCTTGGATTTGTCGAAAATAGAATCAGGGAATTTCGTTTTCAAAGAAGATTTCTTTTCACTGACCAGCAACATTGAGTTCGTAGCTTCCATTTTCGCGGAAAAGGCAGCAGAAAAGAACATCGATTTAGAAATAAAAGCCGAGGGCATTCGGCATGACGGTATTGTGGCGGATAAACTTCGCCTAAATCAGGTGCTTATCAATTTGATGGGCAACGCGCTGAAGTTTACCGATAAAGGCGGCGCTGTCGAGCTGTCTGCCGAGGAACTGTTTTACATGGACGGCGAGGGCGCATACCGATTTACCGTTAAGGACAACGGGATAGGGATTGAGACGGAGCAGGCAAAAAAACTCTTTACGCCGTTTACTCAAGCCCACAGCGACAAGGTGGGAACCTTTGGCGGAACGGGGCTTGGCCTTGCCATTTCGCAAAACATTGTACAGATGATGGGCGGCGACATCTTGCTTGACACTGAGTACGGCAAAGGTTCAACATTCCAGTTCACCATTCGGGTGCCGGCAATGAGGGAAGCAGAGGCACCAGATGAAGACAAGCCTGTTGAAATAGCACCCGGCGCGTTCAGCGGCAACCGGGTACTGGTAGTGGATGACAATGCATTGAACCTGCACGTCGCAAGCAGCCTCCTAAAGATTTACGGGGTTTCGGCAGACACGGCAGAATCTGGAATGCAGGCAATCAAGATGATTCAGCAAACCAAATACGACTTCGTTTTCATGGATTACATCATGCCAGGCCTAGACGGCATCGAAACGACAAAGGCTATCCGTGAATTGGGGATATGCGTGCCGATTGTTGCACTGACCGCAAACACCGTTGAGGGCCAAAGGGAAACAATGTTAAAAGCCGGGATGAACGATTATCTATCGAAGCCCATCGTCATGGAGGAATTGTGGCAAATACTGACGAAATGGCTCACGGCAAAGCCTCCCGGCCAACTCGCCGAAGCAGTGGCTCAAACCCAGCCTGAAGATGAGACCGACCGGCCGCTTTGGCACCAACTTGAGCAAATCAACGGGCTGGACGTGTCAATCGGGCTAAAGAGGGCTGGAGGGCAGCGCTGCGCATTCCTAAAGTCGCTCAGGCTGTTGATACAGGAAGCAGAAAAATGCAAAAATAACTTGGACAGGTTTTTAGCAGCTGAAAACATGGAAAGCTTCCGCATTGAGGTGCATGGCATCAAGGGGGCGTTGGCGAGCATCGGTGCGATAGGGCTTTCTGAAAAAGCGTATGAGCTTGAAACTGCGTCACGCGAAAATGACGTTGATGCCTGCTCGATGAAGCTGCCCACTTTTTTTGAGGGGCTGGGCTACTTAAGCAGCGAACTGGAAAAAGCGTCCCACAAAGCCAGCTGTGACGGCAGACCAAAAGCCATCCCGCCGGAGCTGCCGCCGATTTTCAAGAGGCTGTCCAGCGCTTTCAGGGAGATCGACTTTGATGGCATAAATACCGAGGTGAACAACCTCAGTGCGCTAGGCCTTACAGGCGCATTGAAAGAGGGCGCCGAGAGCATAGTGAACATGGTTATGGTAATGGATTACGACAGGGCAGAGGAACAGATGCGAAAACTGCTGATGAGGGAGGTGTGATATGAAAAAGCTATGGGAAAGGAAAGAACGTTTGGCAATATTTGTTATTGTTGCAATGTTTGTTCTTGTGAGCTTCACGTCCATCTCATCAATCAGGCTTTTACAGGGAA
Source organism: Clostridiales bacterium (assembly GCA_009778415.1). Lineage (GTDB taxonomy): Bacteria > Bacillota > Clostridia > Peptostreptococcales > Anaerovoracaceae > WRJK01. The sequence continues at coordinate 7,212 of WRJV01000256.1, forward strand.
ACGCACGCGTCATCAACTATGTGGGGATTGTCCGGGGCGCAACGCAGAAGCTTGTTAAGGAAGAAATAATGGGCTGGAACATTTTGCATGGAACAGGCTCATTGCTGGAAATATCGGACTGGTACCCAGACGATGCGCTCATCGCCCGGCTTGATTCAATCGTTGACGAATTGCTGACAGGGGAGGGACCCCACGGGCTGAGCGTACTGCAGGACGAAGCGTACCTTGCAAATGCGCGAGCGGTGCAGGTCCATTGGGCGCAGCTGAAGGGGCTTATTTCGGAGGTGCGAACCGGGGCAGGCCCGGAAACCCTGTTCAAATCAAGCCAAGAGTACTTCGAGCTGGTGAACAGCACGGTGTTTTCTGCCGAAGCGTACTCCGAAGCCCAAGTAGCTAGGATCAATTCAATTCTGATAGCCGTAAACGGGTTGTTCGTGATTTTGCTCGCCTTGGGGCTGATGCTCTATGTACGGGGCCTTGCAGCAAAGAAGCAGGCCGACGTGCTCGGGAAAATTGCTTATGTGGACCCGCTGACAAGGCTTGACAACCGAGCCAGCTGCGAGCGCTTAATCGCACAGTATGCGCTTTTGCCCGAGGACAAGGACATCACAGTGTTCATGTTTGACATGAACGACCTCAAGCTCACCAACGACTTTTTGGGGCACAAGGGAGGCGACAAGGTAATCGGCGCGTTTGGGGCTGCTCTGCAGGAGGCGGCTGGCGAGTACGGGTTTGTCGGGCGCTATGGCGGCGACGAGTTCTTCATGCTGTCTGAGGAAGGCGACGAATCCCTCGCTGAAGGGTTCCTTCACAGAGTGCGAAAGAGCGTGGAAGAATACAACGAAAGGCACGCGAACAGGCTGGAGAAGATACAGTACGCAGCCGGGTACGTTGTCGCAAACCCGAGCCAAACCCACATTAGCGACATAATCCACGAAGCCGACAACCGCATGTACGCCGACAAACGAAAGCCAAAGAGCGTACTGTAGGACTTGGTGTTTATTTCAATGATGCGTTGTTGCCATACTCTTCTGGTCCAGCTACAAAGTCTTCGTAATTCCGTATTTTGCGGCGATGTTCCTTGCAGGGACAGGCCTCGTCTCCGTGAACACTTGGATACCCGGCATTTTGGGCATCGTTGCAGCGCTGTTCGCATTTGGCTACCCGCTTACAAGGAATAGGTTTGACGCGCTTATGGCAGCTCTGGAAGCCAAGAGGGCAAACAAGGGCTACGGAGCTCGGCATCATGCTGCCGGGGGAAACAGGGCTGTACAACGCGATTACAGACGTGGCAGGAGTGGAGGTCGGTTTTTCCACAATAATAACAGGAGAACCCGAAGACTATAAAGGCCCGGGCTCAAATTTCGCCAGGACGGGCGTTACGGCGATACTGCCCAGAGGAAAGAAAAGGAGCGCAGTGTTTGCCGGGAGGCACGGCTTCAAGGGTGCTTTCAAAAGAGCAGGGAGGGTTCGCTGTGGGCGTCCTTGTGCAAGCGAACCACGGTTTTCGGGAGCATTTCGAAATTCTGGGAATCCCCATACGGCGAACGAAAACGCGTACACCTACACCCAGACCAAAATCGACATACTGGGTGACGACATGATGGACCCCATCTACAAAGCTGTAGACGTGCTTGGCAGGCACGGGAAGATAAAGCTGTAAGCAATCGCATCTGATGTATTTCAACAGCTCCCGGTGCGCCACAGGCATCTGTAAATGTGGCAAAACCTTCAAGCCACTTGAATGTTTTGTTGCGCATCAGCACCTAAAAAATTACATTGAGCAGCTCATCTTGCTCGAACTCCGGCCAGCCTGAGCGGCTGTTTTGATTGATATTGGAGCATTTTAGCCAAGACAATTTCAACAATAAAACGATTCTGCGCATTTTGTAATTACCCGTTGACCTTAAGGCAGCTTGAAGCTATATACTGTAACCAAAACACAATGTGAACAACTTTAGGAAGTTGCCACTCGCTGCATATCAGGACAGAGGATGTTGAAATGAAAAAAATGAGAAGCCAAAGTATTCAGAAGGCGACTATGCGATGGACTATCTAATATTCGTTGCAAGCCTCAACTTGTCCTCAAATCTCCGCTGGGATTGGTTCGACATGCTGGACATAAGAAGAAGCAGGTCGCTGCATTGAAGGCTGGGGCTGGAAGCAGCAACAAGTTTGACGGAGGGTTGCTATGAACAAAAAAACAATTGTTGGTTTGACTTTTCTAGCGGTTGCAGCAGGCGCC
>WRJV01000257.1 GCA_009778415.1 Clostridiales bacterium
GGGATATACAACTACCAGTACTACAACGCGATTGCAAAGTACAACAGGCTCAGGGCAAAGGACAAGAAACTCGTTGAAAAGCACCCCGAACTGGTCAAGGGGATACTGGAAGACGTAAAAACGGCATACAGGAACAAGGACGACAGCGTCATAAAGCTGCTCCGCTTCTTGAAATACGAAAACATGGAAGCGTATTTCATAAAATCCAAATCCGAATACCTGGACAACAAACTTTTCGAAATCACGCTTCACGACTACGAAGGCGTCATTTTCCATTCGATAAGCACAAGGCTCCAAAACGAGCTGAAAAGGGAAGGGGTTTTTTCCGACGTCAGGAAGAAGTCGAAAATCGACGAATACGTAAACAAAAAATACTGAAGAAATTAAGTAGAACAAAAAGAGGAAGGGCAAATGAGAATAACAGCCGGATACAGGATTTTTGCCGCAGCCGTGGCTATGGCAGTGATCATATCAACTTGCACAGGGTTCACGTACTACAACGGTTTTGGGACCGTGTACTTTGATGCGCACAAGCAGATATTCAAGGGGGCGGTATTCAAAGAACAGATGGCTTGGCACGAGGGCAACGGGATGGAGCACGCGTACATGGTCGAAGCGAACCTGGCAGAGAGCAATTTGAAGCCGCTGGTGTTCAACGGGGAAGTCAGGGCGACATATACCGTGGGGTCCATGCTGCAGTACCTGGAGGACCAGGGGTACAAAGCGGTTGCGGCTATCAACGGGGACATCTTCGATACGTCCAGGGGCACGCCGAAGGGCACCGTCATCCATGGCGGCGTCATCGTCACGTCAGGATACGGGCCGGACAGGGTGATAGCATTTGACCGGGACGGCCGCGCTTCCATGAAGTACACCACTTTGTCCTACGCGATAAAGGGCACTATCGGGTTTGAATATGAAGAAGAGTACTATGAAAAAGACATCATTCGCGACATAGATTTTGTTAACGTCCCATACGGCGCAGCCAAGGGGCTCCACCTGTTCAACAGGCACTACGCGTCCTCTACGAGGACGGTGGGGGAATGCATCGAAGTGGTGATCGACTGCGGCAGCGGCGAGAACACCCAGCTGAGGGCAGGGGGCACTATCTGGGGCGTCGTCAAGTCGGTGAACCCCGGAGGGTCGGACACGCCCATCGGCGACACGGAACTGGTGCTGTCAACGACAGTGGGCTCAGGCTCCGCTGCAGACATCTCCTTTTTGATCCCTGGGAGCGAAGTTGAAATAACTGTGACGGACACCGGCGGGGCTTACGGTTTTGAAAACGTCACAGAGGCCATGGGCCTTTATTATTCCATAGTTGAGAACGGCCAGGTCGTTACGTCAGGCAGCGAAATCCACCCGAGGACGGCGCTGGGGATAAAGCGCGACGGGTCGATTGTACTTTACGTGGTCGACGGCAGGCAGGTCATGCACTCACGAGGCTTGAATTTGGTAGACTTGGCGAACCATATGCTGTCATTGGGCTGCACGGACGCCTTCAACCTTGACGGGGGGGGCTCAAGCGTCCTTTACGCCAGGTTCCCCGGCATAGACGAACGGCCCACCCTTAAAAACTCACCGTCCGAAATGCCGCAGAGGAGGGTGGCAAACGCGCTTTTCCTCGTGTACACTGACACGGCAGCAGGATCGGCGGAAATGCTGCACGTGTACCCAGCCAAATCGTACGCGATGCCGGGCGCTGACGTGGCGCTGAAAGCCTACGCGTCCAACGCGCTCTACGAAAAAGCCAGCGCCCCGGGGAACATAAGCTATTATGTGGAACCCGGCAAAGGCAGCATAACCGGCAGCGGGGTGTTTACTGCCGGGGATTACGACGGCATCGTTGAAATCGAGGCTTCAGCAGGGCGTCTAACGGGGTCGACCGAAGTCGAAATAGTAAAAAACGTCACATTCAGCGCATCCGTCAACAAGCTGTTCATTGAACCTTCGCAAGAAGCGCACATCGACGTGATTGCCAGGAGCGGCATAATAGAAGTAAACTCGAAGAACAGCCTGTTTGAATGGGGCTGCGACGGCAACATCGGCGAGGTTGACGAAAACGGGAATTTTACAGCCGGCGCCATGGGGGCGCAGACCGGCAGCATTTACATAGGATACGGCGGCAAAACAGTTGAAGTTCCTGTACAGGTGGGGCTTATGTCGATCGACTTTGACGATACCGGCGAGCATTGGGCAAGGGACTACATCGGGAAACTTGCGGCCAGGGGCGTCCTCAACGGCATGGGCGACAACATGTTCATGCCGGACGACAGCCTGACAAGGGCCCAGTTCTTGACTATGCTTGCCAAGTCGCTCTACGGCGCAGACACGGGAAGCGCGCAGCCGGCGCCTTTCGAGGACGTGGACGAAAGCGAGTGGTATTACAATTACGTCAACTGGGGATATGAAAACGGCATTGTAAAGGGCATGAGCGAAACGTCGTTCGCCCCGGGCGACAAGATCACAAGGGAGCAGATGACGGTGATGCTGTGCAATTTCGCAAGGTACCTTGACTTTGGAATTCCCCAGACAGCCGACAGCATTGCTTTCACAGACCAAGGCTTGATAAGCGACTGGGCAATTGACTACGTTGGCACGATCGTGGGTGCGGGGATCATGAACGGCATGCCGGAAGGGGATTTTCAGCCCCAAGGCAACGCCACAAGGGCGCAGGCGGCCAAAGTGCTGTACATATTCTGCGACATCAGGGACGGAATCGAGATCACAGCCAGCGGCGTTGAGGACGATGAAGACGAAGAAACAATAGTAGAACCAGAAGGCGATGAAGAAACTATCGAATCAGGCGAGGTGTACATATGATAAAAACAAGAAAACTAAATTGCGGTACAGTGATGGTGCTGGAGCACATCCCTTACGTCCAGTCGGCCTCTATCGGCATATGGGCGAGGGCGGGCGCCGTCAACGAAACCAAGAAAAACGCAGGGGTGTCCCACTTGATCGAACACATGATGTTCAAAGGCACAGAGACGAGGAGCGCAAAACAGATAGCCGAAGACGCGGACAAGATCGGAAGCCAGATGAACGCTTTTACGACAAAAGAGGCCACATGCTACTACATCAAAACGCTCACAACTAACATTCGCGAATCCGTCGACATATTGATGGACATGTTTTTGAATTCAACGTATGACAACAATGAACTGGCAAAAGAGAAGCTTGTCATAATTGAAGAAATGAAAATGATTGAAGATTCCCCCGAGGACGACATACACGACATAATCTGCGGGCAGGTGTTCAAAGGCATGCCGCTGGCGCAGCCGGTCATAGGCACGAAAGGCTCTGTTTCGGGCATTACACGAAGCATCATCAAAAACTACATCGAAAACGAATACACGAAAGACAGCATAGTCGTTTCCGTGGCAGGAAGGTATGACGAGGAAGAGCTGGTGGGCATGTTCGAAGGGATGTTCGACCGGCTAAAGGGCGGGAAAACGGTGCCAGCCCATGGCGAAACGCCACATTCCCCCACGTACAGGGTTAAGGTAAAAGACATTGAGCAGACGCACATATGCATGGGCATCAGAGGCGTCAAGATCGAGGACGAAAGGTTTTACGCGCTGATGGTGCTAAACAACATCCTTGGCGGCAGCATGAGCTCGCGGCTTTTCCAGAGCATCAGGGAGGAAAAAGGGCTTGCGTATTCGGTGTATTCGGCAAGCAGTTCGTTTGTTGACGACGGCATATTCAGCATATACGCAGCTGTAAGCCATGAAAAAGCGGCAGACGCAATTTCGGCCATCAGGGAGGAGCTGTTAAAACTGAAGAAGGAAGGCGTGGCCGCAGACGAGCTTTCCGCAGCCAAAGAGCAGCTTAAGGGAGGCTATATTTTCGGCCAGGAGAACGTGAGCGGCAGGATGTTCGCAAACGGAAAGAACATGGCTTTGCTCGGCAGGGTCTATTTGCCGGAGGAAGTGATAGCCGGGATCGACAAAGTCACAAACTCGGGACTAGAAGACGCTTCCGGGTTTATAAACGATTTCAGCAAGTACTCTGCGACCATCATAACAAACAGAAAGGCGGATTTAAAAAAGTGGATGCTATGATGTGCAGGGAGGGCCTTGAGGAAAGGGAGAAGGAAAACCTCTCGCCCCGCGCAGCAAAATCCTGCGAGACGAAGGGGAGGCTTTGCCCTGAAGAAAAATGCAGCATCAGGACGGATTACCAGCGGGACAGGGACCGGATAATACATTCAAAGGCTTTTCGCCGGCTCATGCACAAGACTCAGGTTTTTCTGGCGCCGGAGGGGGATCATTTCAGGACAAGGCTGACTCATACGATTGAAGTGTCACAGATCGCGAGGACGATTGCAAGAGGGCTGTCCCTGAACGAAGACCTGACGGAAGCGATTGCCCTTGGCCACGACCTGGGGCACACGCCGTTTGGGCACAGCGGAGAAGACGTGCTCGACAAACTGCACGAAGGCGGTTTCAAACACAACGTGCAGAGCCTGAGAGTCGTCGACGTGCTCGAAGGGAAGAAAGGCGTAAACGGAAGGGGGCTCAACCTCACGTTTGAAGTCAGGGACGGGATAGCTTGCCACACCGGGAGCGCGGCGCCGAAGACGCTTGAAGGCCAGGTAGTAAGGGTTAGCGACAGGATCGCTTACATCAACCACGACATTGACGACGCCCTGCGGAGCGGGATAATATCAGTGAACGACCTGCCCAAGGACTGTATCCAAAGGCTTGGGGGCGACCACAGCAGCAGGATAAACACCCTTGTTACGGACGTTATGGCAAACAGCCTGTCCGGCGCGGCAATATCGATGAGCGGTGAATGCGCTGAATGCATGGGCAAGCTGAGGTCATTCATGTTTGAAGAAGTCTACCACAGCCCAAAAGTGAAAAAATACGAGGACCTTGACAGAGTCGAAAAAGCGATAAAGCATCTGTACGAGCACTATTGCGCAAACCCCGGGCGGCTTCCGGATGAGCTGCGTGCGATGATCGGCGAGTTCGGGCTGCGAGAGATGGTCAAGGACTATGTTGCGGGGATGACGGACAGGTTTGCCATGAATCTTTACGATGATATTTCATCATTGTGTTCTACATAATATACATTGTTTGAAATAAATAACATAAGAATGATTAATTTTCCAATATCTACTAAACTTTCCAATGGCTTGATAGCTTGCAATCAAGCCGTTTTTTGGATTAGATAAAAAAGTCAAAATAAGCTAAAATTACATATTGACATTCTTGATGAAAAGAGTATACTATACTTAATTCTACATTTTTGTTTAAAAATATGAATTAAATGTGCAAATTGGATATCACTCAGGGGTTCAAATGGTGACAATTACACTATTTGTTTGTGAAAAATAAACATTTTATCACTTTCAGGGGAGGGGAACATTGTGATTAGAGAGATTTTTTTAATGGAGAAAACGAATAATAAGCGGCTGCCCATAATCTTTTTGGTGCTGGCGTTTTTTGTTTTTTCGTTGACAGCCGGGGCTTTGGCAGATGAGACAAATCTTGCAGATGAAACAAATCTTGCAGATGAAACAAATCTGGCAGGCGAAAACGCGCCGGATGAATGCGCCGGCGACTCGCTTGAGCTGTGGCTGCAGGAAGAAGGCGGCGAGGGGCTCTTCGAGCTTGAGCCGTGTTTCGAGCCACAGGAAACCTCCAATACCGGCGCGGTCGAAGTCTCAGCCGAAGCTGAGCTTCGCGTCGCTGCCGGCGCCGGGCAAGCCGGCGGGCCTGTTACGATCAGGCTCATGAATACGGTAAGCCTGACAGGCAGCCCGCTTATGATCCCCGCAGGAATGGATGTGACATTGGTGGGCGGCGGCTTTGGCGATGTTGCCCTTGAAGGCGAGGACGGCCAATACACCATACAGGTCGAGGGCGAGGCAAACCTCACCATCGACGGCATTGTTGTAACCCATAACGCAGGCTCCGGCGGTAACGGGGGAGGAATCAGGGTGTCTCCCGGCGGCATGCTGGTTATCGAGAGCGGCAAGGTGTCCGGCAATTCGACAACAGATCTTGGCGGCGGGGTGTTCATAACAAGAAACGGCACGTTTACGATGAACGGGGGCGAGATTTCAGGCAACACCGGCAGCTCCGGTGGAGTAAGGAACGACGGCGCCTTCACGATGACAGGCGGGCAGATAACCGGCAACACAGGCTTGCTGTTCGGCGGAGGGGTTTACAACAACGGCAGCACCGATTTTACGATTGCCGGCGGAGAGATTTCGGGCAACCGGGCACCGCAGGGCGGTGGCGTTTACAATGTGGGCAGCAATGCGGTCAGGATGGAAGGCGGCACAATCGCCGGCAACGAAGTTTCCCTGTACGGCGGCGGCGTCTACAATGGAGGCAGCAGCACGTTTATCATGTCCGGCGGAGAGATATCAGGCAACAGGGCGGTCTGCGGAGGCGGCGGCGTGATCAACAACGGCGTATTTGAGATGGCGGCGAGCTATGCGGGCGAGAGGCCTGTCATATCAGGCAACGCTGTTTCAGGGCAGGCGCCGTACAGCAGCGGCGGTGGGCTTTACAATACAGGCACAGGCACGTTTCTTTTGGCAAACGGCGAAATATCAGGCAACACAGCAGTTCGCGGCGGCGGAGTGTACAACGACAGGAGCGGAGCCAACGCCATTGCCACATTTGTTATGGCGAGCGGCGAGATAGCGGCGAACAGCGCCGTCGACGGTGGCGGGGCATACAACAGCGGCGTGTTTATAATAGAAACCGGCGAAGTTTCCGGCAATACTGCAGACGTCAACGGTGGCGGGATATTCACAAGCTACAGCGACCTCAACCAGTTGAGCGTGGGGCCCTTTGCAGAGTTTTCAGACAACACCGCATCAAAGTCCTGCGACCGAAACCCGGAAGACGACGATCTGTACGACGAGCAGATAAAATGCATCCATTGGACCTCACCGATGACGCAGGGGTACAACAACTACGACATCAGCTACGCGTTTGAAGCGGTAGCCGCTGAAGCGACCGTGACCTTCAACGGAAATGGCGGAACAGTTTTGCCGGGGAACGAATCACGGACAGTCGCCCTTGGCGCTTCACTTGAAAACCACATGCCAGTCGACCCGTCATGGGCCGGTCATATTTTTGATAGCTGGAACACAGCGGCAGATGGTTCGGGCACAGCCTTTACACCACAGACAACTGTCGAAAGCGACATTACGGTTTATGCGCAATGGAGCCTTGCTGAAAGCGACAAAAAAAGCAGCGGCAAGAAGGACTCGTCCGGCGCACTGCAGCCTCCACCCTCAGTTTCTGTGCCTGACGACCCAATACCTGCCGCTGCTGTTCCATCTTTGGACCACTCTTCTGCCGACATAGCCGGCGAGGATCCGCTGCTAGGCGACATCCCGGCGACTGGCCTTGGAGGAGAGGAAATCCCATTCCTGCTTGCAGTAGCATCGCTTGCGGCGATGCTGACAGCCCGGCACAATAGAAAGAAGGAGTAGTATAAAGAGCGCATTCGATGCGCAATATGGGTGGGGGAATTTAAAATGAATACGTCAGATTTTGTCCGAATAGCAAACGAACCTCCGTTTTTGAACGAGGAGTCGGAAAAATGGTACCGGAGGGGAGAAGCACTGGAAAAGGAGGCAGGCAACCCGGAAAAAACCAAGGACAGTTTCCAAGCGTACCTGAAAGGCGCAAAACTGGGGGACATGTATTGCCAAAGGCGTGTAGGCTCGGCCTATTCTAGCGGCAAAGGGTGCGACCAGGACTTGGAGCGCGCACTGTACTGGTACAACAAGGCGAGCGACAACGGCGACCTGCTTTCAAAATTCTATCTGGCATCAGCCTGCATTGGGGGCTGGGGGCGCGAGGAAGACTGGGGCAGGGCGATCCCCCTGCTGCTGGAAACCGCGCAGCAAGGGCTTGGTACTGCTCAGTACTATCTTGCCACTGCTTACATGAACGGCCAAGGCACAAGGGTCAACCACGATTTGGCGTTCCAATGGGCTCAGCTGGCCGAAAAGAACGAAGAGCCCAACGAAAAGTCGCTGCCTTTTATTTTGGGCAAGTGTTTTTCCCATGGCCTTGGCACAAAAACTGACAGGGACAAGGCGCTGAGCTACCTGATGCGCGCTTGGGAAAACGGCTTTGAAACCGCTGCCGGGGAAATAGGGAGGCTGTTTTTGCGAGAGGGAAACAGCGAAGAAGCGATGCATTGGCTGCTTCTTGCAGCCGAAGCCGGCGGCGACGCCGATGTTATGTACAGCTTGGGGCTGTTGTTTAAGTACGAAAACGGCGTCCCTGCTGACAAAGCGCAGGCTGCGAGCTGGTTCGTGCAGGCTTCAGAACTGGGGCACGACAAGGCGCAGTTCGAGCTGGGGTGCATGCTTTTCTTTGGAGACGGAATCATTGCGGACAAGCATCAGGCCTTGAAGTGGTTTGTGAAGGCGGCCGAACAAGGGCATTCGGACGCGCAGTTCACGTTGGGAACCATATACGGGGCAGGCAAAGGCATACCGGAAAACTTCAAAAATGCAAAGAAATGGCTCGCAGCTGCAACGGAGCGCGGAGACGAGGGCTACGAACAGATGCTAAAGGGACTTATCATGCTCGGTAGCCCGCCGGAGCAAGGCAACAAAAAAAGGAAAGGCGCCTGCTACATTGCAACCGCCATCTATGGCTCATACGACTGCCCTGAAGTATGGACGCTGCGGCGGTACCGCGACGACATAATAAGCAGCACATGGCAGGGGCGCACCGTCATCAAGCTGTACTACTACATCAGCCCTGCGCTGGTGAAGGTCTTTGGCAAAGTCCGTTTCATCAATCATTTCGGCCACAGCCTGCTGAACCGCCTCGTGCTCAGGCTGCACAAAAACGGGACAGAAAGCACGCCGTACCGGGACAAATTCTGAAGTGATGCAGTTGAGAAAAATCACCAAATGAGTAAATAAATTCATATTATATACATAAAAATATAAAGAAAAGTATAAATATGATGAATAAAATAAGAAATATTTAAGAAAAATGAGTAATATTTAGTAATTCTTATTGACTTGAATAATCAAGTCAGTTATAATCTGGTGTATATTCATATAAATTAGCATGTGAAAAAAACTTTATGGGATAATCCCACATCAATCTAATCAGAAAAAACAAGGGAAATGAGTGAGTTTTTGTTTTATTGCGGAATAGTTCTATGTGTTGCAGCAGTAATTGGCGTCATTGTCTCTGCGATAGTATTTCGTTGTATTAAATTACGACTGGATAGACAGTTTGATGATGAATATGGCGAACGGAGGCGTTTGACTGGTGGAAAATAGAGTACCTCCGATTGGAAATACATACAAAATAATCAGCCAGATCGGTTCTGGTGGGGGTGGGAACATCTTTTTAGCTGAGCATTTGCGGTTAAACAAAAAAGTTGTTCTTAAGGCAGACAAACGAAAAATCACAACACACCCAGAGGTGCTGCGACGTGAAGTTGATG
>WRJV01000258.1 GCA_009778415.1 Clostridiales bacterium
CAAGATGAAAAATGGTATATCGAAGATTACAAAAAAGAATTGGCGCAGGAAGGCGTAGATTATGATTCGGAAGAAGGCCAGGATATATTCATGAAAAAATACGCTGACGCATGGTGGGAAGATCTCATGGATGAAGATATGGATGATTATGCAGAAAGATATATAAGTGACCCAAAATTAAGCAAGGACTTCATGATTCCCAACAAGGAATGCGCTGAGAAATATGCCCGTCTGCTCTACGACGAGGACTGTGGCGACTGGGAGCGAAGTTTGGAGATTTGGGTAAAATACTACAAAGAATACGGACTGTGGGTTGCAAGGCTCAAATATCCACCGACAATGATTGACGGGCTACCTCACATCGTTTTTCAGGCAAAAGACGGAAAGGTAGTGTATTATGGTGGCCGCCAGCACTAACGGTGAGATACTTCAGCTCTACTACTCGCGGCAAGCTGTGGGGCAGGCTTTTGGCTTCGGGAAAAACTACGCAAATTTGCTGCCGTTGCGCACTCACGGCGAAGCGACCTTCAGCGGGCACTTATTTGTCTCTTTTTTGGCTACTGTGTCCGTAAGTTGCTAACGCAGGCGATAGCCCGCGTTAGGTTTGATGTGTCTGTGCCCCCGCAAAGCGGAGCTTAGCAGGGAGAGCAAGCAGACAAAAGGCGCGAATCTCCAGCTTCCCTATTGACATATATTGCCATTTGTGATATGGTGTTCATAGGCACTACCATGCGGTAGGCGGTTAGCCCTCTCATCAGGGGGTTCTTTGCCCCTGAAAGAAAGGGGGCGATGCTTATGGTTACATACCCGGAGTTGTTTCAATTCTGTCTTGTGATTATAGGAATTGTGGGCTTGATTATAGCCTTGCGAAAAAAGAAATAACCGCTCTGCTCAAAGATTCGGTTATTTCTATAATCACTTCTGAGGGCTAACCGTTTATCGGTAGTGCCTGTCAAGTAAAGTATACTCCCGCACTCGCTGTGTTGTCAATCAAAATTTGGCGTGACATGGAGTGCGTGTGGAATACGATACCGTCAACTTTTTGAACCCAGCCGGCCAATGTCACAGTGACGTCGGAATAAGGGTGTATCACAAAACTTGGGGTTGATAAATGCAATCCGTTTTGCTGGACAGCAAGAATCTGAGGCAATAGCTACGGCGTGAACAGAGGAGAATGTTTGCTCAAAAGTCCCGGCAGAGCCCGCTGCGCCCGCTACCAGAAATGCGCAGTGGTGAGGGAGTTGGCAGAAGAACTGGGGAACGTAGGCTGCGTTCGAAATACTACGGCGAGTTTGACGCTTTCAAAGAGACGATAGACTCGATTGTCGAAGGCGCTGGAACGGAAGCAAGCCTTCTTCGTCAAAAATATCAATGGCTTCCCAAAAGACACTTTCTTGCATTTTATTCATAAATGTACTCAATCCTTTACAATTTTACTAATCATTTCATATTCAACTTTTAATTCTCTTAGTAGTTTTTCAAAATGCCGTCTTTTTTCTATTTGCATTGACAATTGTTCCGCATTTTCAGAAGCGCTTCCCATATATTTTGAAATAAATTTTTTCCCTTGCCGAAATTTTAAATAACAATATTCTTTGTTGCCAATTTTTTTCACAGAAACGGAACCTTTTGGCAAATCATTGATTTCATCAATATAACTCTTTTGCATATCTAAATTTCTTTCTTTTTCTTCAAGGAGCATGCTTTCTATCACATTCATTATTCTCACCTCGAGATAATATTACCCCACATACATTATATTGTCAATATGTGTGGGGTAATTTTCTGTTACCCTAGCCACCGCGTGTGTACGCAGTGCGCAGGCATCGCCGACAATTCACACGCACTGGAGCTCTGATGGAGAACTATATTTTTCTGATGATGATAAAACTGCCGCTAAGAACCAGTTGAACGCGGGCTATTCGTTGAACCATTATCTGGTCAACAGGAGAGGTGAAGTCAAGTTCATGAAGCCAAATCTTGACAAAAACACTTAAATCACAAGACCATTATACTCCCGCAATATAAACCCTTCTTAACAGTTCCGATATATCCTTCGCGGTTACGCCGGTAATACCGAGAGCCTTCATATCGGGGGGATTATTGTCAAAAGCCTCGATGAACCGTGCCATGTCCGTACAAACGCTGCTTGGAACCGTGCAGTTTTCGTTGCCTGTCAGTATGGCGGCGAGTCGCGCCACATCGTTCTTATGCTTCCGAATATCCTTTTCATCGATCCTTTGCCCTGCCGCTTTACGTTCAGTTAAGTCAAGCCATGCCTTCGCCTTGAACAACACCAAATATGTATCGGTCAGGACGGGTACGTCCGCTAAAACCGTCTTGCCTGTCAGCAGCAGATTATAGTAATCGGTATTCAGCAGTATAGCGGAAAGGCTGGAAATTTCCTCACCCAAATATAGCGACCGGCAGTCATACATTTCTTCATCAAAGACTGACGCCGCTCTCGCAAATAGTTCGATCATATATGGATAATCCGGAGCTTTCGGCTTGTCAAACCGATAAAACTGCGGAGCACCGTTGCTCTTTGCCCGGTTTTCATAACCGCCGGCTCTGACAAAATCCCAAAACCGCTTTCCAAATTCAGGCGTAAGCGCCTCAATGATCAATACCATGTCTAAATCTTTGGTAGCCCGGAAAGCTAAGTCTGACTCGCTGAACACTATATCGCAGGCGGCACCCCCGATCAAAACATATTGATCTTGATAATCCCGGAAGAAATCTTTGAACAAATCCAAGCCTTTAATCATGCAAACAATCCTCAATTATTCTTTCTATTGCAGCTTCTATGCGCGGATCCGCCTTATCATCATCAGCCAGCGAAAGGATGGCTGTCAGTGGGTCTATCGCGCTCGCGTCGTGGTATTCAAGTTCATAGCGCATGATCTGTATGACCATCCCTGGCGTTTCATCATCCGGTATCAACGGAAGTTTGCCAAGCTCTATTGTTTTCGCAGCGGCTTTTGATACGGCATAAATCGTATAGGGATTGTCGGCAAGCATGGAATAATGGCATATTGCCGACATCCCGCCCAGTTTTGCGGACGCTACATCAAAATGCTTATCAAACCGGTATTGCCCCGCAACAGGACTTCGGAGAAATGGGTGGACAGATTCCCATAAAGATCGTCGATTGCCCTCCCAAATAAATCTTCTCATTTTTGTTTCGGATTTTACTAAAAACACGCCGAGAGCCTGCAATTCGTCAAAACATCTCGTTATGGACATCTTCGACATACCGAGGGCCATCGCCGCCTCTGTAAGCGTTACCTGCTTCCACTTTTGATAAATTGCTGTCAGGAGCAGTTTTTGCGTACTGAATGAAATCCGCTCTGCTTGCGGGATCTCCCGCATACCGTTTTTGTTTAAGGCGACGCCTAAAAACGGCATATAGATTTGCTGCCCCGCGATCACAAAGGGGATACCCTCAGACAGCATTTTGTCTTTGGTATATATCCTCACCCCATCAAGACAAAGCACACAGTCCAAGCCGGTGAGCTTTTTCAACTGCCCGCATTGTTTTCGCAGCGCCGTCAAATTAGCCGGCTCTTTTGGCTGCGCAAGCAGGCATTGAACATTCTGGACCGTCATAGCGTATAAATCGTAGCCGTTCCGCAAGTAAAGCGGCAGCGTATCATTATTTTTATAAACGGAAACATCGGCGCTAATGTGCAATGTCTCCTCTATATATTCGATAAAACGATTCAAAATTTCACCTCGTTTCGTTTTTAGCATTGTAACATAACATCTGTTACAATGCAAATATTGTTTTTCATATAGGGTAACCATAAACCCCATCCCTATGGTTGACCACGCACCAATAATCAGCGTTCTCTTAGGTGTCGCCTGCCCTCGTACATCAGCACCCCCGCCGCCACGGCGGCGTTGAGCGAGTCGACGCCCCGAGCCATCGGTATCTTGACTTTTATGTCTGCCCCGTCCACGAATTCCCGGCAGAGCCCGCTGCCTTCGTTTCCGATCAGCAGCGCCACGCCCTGTGTAAGGTCGGCGTCGAAATAACAAGTCGGAGTGTCAAAACATGTGGCTACGGCTCTCTTCCCATTGGCTTTCAGCAGCTTGAGCGCATCGTTGGCAGAGTCAGCAAGCAGTACGGGCAGCCGAAAAAGCGAGCCGGCGGCAGCCCTTGCCGCTTTTGGGGAATAGATGTCCCCTGTCCCCTTCATTACCACGGCGCCCCCGTAGCCCGCCGCGTCGGCTGTCCTTATCATGGTTCCGACGTTTCCGGGGTCCTGCAGCCTGTCCAGCACGAGGACGTTCCTGTCTCCGCAGAGGCTGAAGAACTCCCTCTCGCCATAGCTTCTCTTCCTCACAACGGCGATAGCCCCTTGGCTTGTTTCGGTCTGTGCGATGCCGTCGTAGAGCTTTGCGTCCAGCACGAACGGCTCAGGGGCGCCTGCAAAACGCGATGCGTCAAAGTCCGGGCGCAGGAAAACCGCCGCTATCTCGGCGCCAAAGCGGGCAGCCTCTTCAATCAGGTTGCCGCCTTCTATAAGATACATGCCGTACCTGTCGCGGTACTTCTTCGACGCCAGCTGCTGGCACAATTTGTAGTTCTTGTTCGCTTTTGAGCTTATCTCTTTCATCGCCCTCGCCCGGAAATGGCTTCCCATGCATACTGAAAGAGCCGGCTCAGGAGCCGGCCCCAATGGCCTGGCGCTTATATGCGCGCGTTATTTCTTTTCCTGCAGGAACTTCGGCACTTCGAGCCAGCTCGGCGTCCACGACTTGGAGTCGTCCTGTGCGCCCGCCGCGCCCCCTTGCGCCGCCTGCCCTGCGCCCGTGCTGCCGTATTCGCTCGTGGCGGCGTCCACGTCCATGCTGAAATTGTCTCCGCTTGCCGCTGCGTCAAGTATCGCCTGGCTCCCTGCGCCTATGTTGTCGCTGGGCCTCGCATCGTCAAAGCCGGTAGCGATCACCGTGATTATCATCTCATCCGCAAGCTCTTCCTTGATCGAAGCGCCAAAGATGAGGATGACGTCCTTGTCGGCTGCGCTCTGAACCTTGTCGGCTGCCTCGTTGACTTCGAGCATCCCGAGGTCGTAACCGCCCATTATGTTGATCAGCACCGCCCTTGCTCCGTTTATGTTGGTCTCAAGCAGCGGGCTCTCGATGGCGGCCTTGACAGCCTGCTCCACGCGGTTTTCGCCCTTTCCGCGGCCCACGCCCATGTGCGCAATGCCCCTGTCGCTCATGATCGTCTTCACGTCCGCAAAGTCCAGGTTTATGATCCCCGATTCGACGATGAGGTCCGAGATGCCTTGCACCCCTTGCCTGAGCACTTCGTCAGCCATACGGAAAGCTTCAAGGACCGACGTGTTCTTTTCCGATATCTGCAGCAGCTTGTCGTTGGGGACGACCACCAGCGCGTCCACGTATTTTTTCAGGAATTTTATGCCCAGGTCTGCATGGTCCTTCCTCTTCTTGCCTTCAAATGTGAAGGGCTTGGTGACTACGCCCACCGTCAGTATGCCCATGTCTTTTGCAGCTTTTGCGATTATCGGCGCCGCCCCTGTGCCTGTCCCTCCGCCCATGCCTGCCGTTATGAACACCATGTCGGAGCCATTGATGAATTTCTTAAGGTCTTCGATGCTTTCCTCCGCAGACCTTTGGCCGATCTCCGGGTTGCCCCCGGCGCCCCGCCCTTTGGTCAGTTTTTCCCCTATCTGCAGCTTTGCCTCGGATATCGACTCGGCCAGCGCCTGCTTGTCCGTGTTGATAGCCATGAAGCCGACGCCCTTGAGGCCTGCCTCGATCATCCTGTTGACCGCGTTGCAGCCGCCGCCGCCGATGCCGATGACTTTAATTTGAGCTATTTCGCCTCCGTTTATCTCAAATTGTAACATCAATAAATGCCCCCCTCGATATAAAAATGATTCTTAATTACTATATATTACTATACACGCTTATTATCATACCACATATTGTTGAACAATGCACTTACTTTTCTTCCATGTTTTTATTTTTTTTGTCCAAAAATTTATCCAGCGCTATCCTCCTGCTCGCCGCAAGGTTGTTGAACAGCCTCCCGCCGAAGACCAAAATCGCCGCATAGTAAAGCGGAACACCCAGTTTGTCTCCGACGAACGTCAGTATGCCTGCCAGCGCCGCGTTTGTCAGAAACCCGGTCACGAATATCAGGTTGTTGTACTTGCCCTCAAGGTACGACCTCAGCGCCCCCACGACCGAATCCATCGCGGCAAGCAGCCCCATAGTAATGTAAAACGAGTACTCCAGCGGGTACGTCACGTTAAACACGAAGCCGAGCGCTATGCCGGCTGCAAGCCCGATCAGCATTACAATAGCCAAATTCAATACCTCCTCACGCGGGCGATGCCCGCTGGCCGCTAACGCGGGCGGTGCCCGCCGTCAGCTAAACGTTTGTCATGTATTTGTATGCCGCAGGGCCGGCATACCCCTGAATCACTATGTCCTCGGCGAGCTCCACCGAAAACTGCACCCCGTAAGTCTTCAGCAGCGTGCCGTAGCCTTCGTAGCTGAGCAAATTCGCCGACATCCTCTTCCCGTCGCCGATGGCCCTTATCACGAAGGGCCTGGCAAAAACTTGCCCGTTAATCCTGACGGTGTACCCGGAGCATGAAATCTCAGTCCTGTCGACGATCCGCTGGCCGTTTACCGATATGGCTTCCGCGCCGCACCTTTTCAAGTCGTTTATTATCATGATTATATCAACGTCATGCACGAGCACCACGTTTATGTCCTCCCCGTCGTACAAGGCCCTTGTGCCGTCGTCAATCGTGACCTTGACGCCAGGCCCCTGCACCGTTTCGTATCCCGAGAACATCTTGTACTTGGATATTTCGTCAACAAGCTCATCCGTTATCTCGCTGAAATCGTCGTCGCCTTGGGCTGCCTCGTACTTTGCCAGCTGTTCCTCAGCGTCGCTTATCCTGTCTTTGATATTCTCTATTTCGCGCTTCTCGCTCTCGATCGAGGTGCTGTACTCGCCCACGGCTTTCGCCGAAACGTACACGCTCTGCCCTTCGGTCACGCCGAACTGGGAAACGAGGAACAGCCCTATTAGGAAACAAAACGCGCCCACAAGCGGTTTCGCTGCTTTCATGATGCCCTCCCAACGCGGGCGCTGCCCGCGCAACGCGTACACTCGCGGCGGTTAATAATTGGTGCCGTCGCCCGTAGGCACTGGTTTTGCGCTCTTAAACGAAACAACCCCGGTGTACCTTGCGATTGCTATTTCTTCCCGCTGCGTTATGTCCACAATCCAGTTGTACTTCTTTTTCATCGTCTCGATTATCCCGCCCCTGATGGTCAGCGCGGACTCGATGATGGCGGGGTTCCCCACCGCCTTTACCGTATATGGCGGCGCCGTCGCGGACCCGTTGATGTTTATCCCGTTCCCGGCAAGGCTTATTTCTGTAGTTCCGACTATCCTCTGCTCGTTTATCGATATCGCCTCTGCCCCTGCTTCTTTCAACTTGTTTATCAGGCTCAAGAACTGCTCCGAATTGTAAAGTATGCTGTTGTAGTCGTCTTGGTATTCGTCCGTTTTTGCGGAGTCCTTGATTGTGATCACAATGCCCGGCCCCTGCACGTCCAGTACGCCCGACGCCATCTTGTATTTTTCCAAGTCGGAAACGAGCGCCTTGAGGAAATCGTCTTCTGCGGTTTTCTCCGACTCGATTTTCTTCATCCTGTCTTCAAGCTCTACGAGCTCGCTCAAAGCGTCCTCTTTCTCGCCTCTCAGCATCTTCAGCTCTTCTTCGTACTGCTTTAGCTTGATGATTGGAACGAGCCCCCCTTGGTCTGAGCCGTCAGTGGTCAGTATCTGCACAGAAAGCACCCATCCAATAAGAAGCGCCATAATCCCGATCGTGATCATCGCACTGGCTTTTTTCATTAATCTTACTCCATCTCTCTATTCGACCCACGGGCTGAACGGAAATTCGTTGCCGCTGCCCACATTAATAATACCTCTTTCTGTACCTTTTGTATATAGGTGATACACAAAAGTTTCCAGGTTTCCGTTCTCCATGCTTTTCAATATGTTCTCCGGGGTCCCTTGGCAGATGAGCTGGTCGTATATGTACGCCTTGACTGCAACGGTTGATATGTCTATCCTCTTGAAGTATACCCCCGTTTCCTCCATCGCCCCTACGATCTTCAGCGACCCTGTCAGGGCGCCGGTCTCTTCCGTTTCGATGGGCTTTCCCTCGTCCATCGTCTTGATCACCATGCCCGTGATGAGCGGAAGTTTTGGCTCCACGTCTGTTTTGCGCAGCACCAGCCCGTCCCCGTCCAAAATGATGAACGCGCCCGCGAACGGGACTGCCGCCGATTCGCTCCTCTCTTCGACTATTATGACCACTGTCCCCGGCAGCGTCCTCTTTACCCTGGCATTTTTGATGTACGGGTCTTTTAACAAGGCCTCCTTGATTTTTTTCGTCTTGACCCCAAAGATGTTGTCTCCGGCCTTCGCGTCTGCCTTGCTTATGATCTGCTCTTTCGTGTAATAGCTGTTGCTTTCGACGGTTATACCCTGCACGTCGAAGATGGATGACGACAGCAGGCAGTACAAACCGACACCTGCTGCGATGATCGCGATCAGCCTCAGCAGGTAGTGCTTCTTGCGCCTTTTTCGCTTTCTCTTCTTTTGTGCCTCCTCTGCCATCTGCCCTTCTTTCCTGTTACTGCCGGTCGATGCCTAGGTTGTCGTATATGATTTCAACTGCCCGGCATTTCGCCGATTGCCCGACCGCCGCCTCCATCGCCTCCAAAACGCCCCTGTCGCTTTTCATCTCCAGCAATGCGCTTATCAGCTTCTCTGCGCTAAACTCCCTTTCTTCAATCAGCAGAGCGCTGCCCCTGTCCGAAACTGCCCTGGCATTGAAGTATTGGTGGTTCCCCACCACATTTGGCGAAGGGACGAGTATGGCGGGCTTCCCGCACACGGCGATTTCCGATATTGCCAGCGCCCCTGCCCTGCTTATCACGATGTCGCTTGCGGCCATGAGCTGATCCATTTCGTCAAGGTAAGGCAATACGCGAATGTTCTCGCCTAATTCTACCCCTCGCTCTGCAAACCCCGAAATCACTGCATCGTAATGCCGGCGCCCTGTAGCAAAAAAAAGCGCGATGCCCTCTACCCCGGAAAACACGGCAGCGGCTTCCGACACCACCTCGTTCATCTTGCCCGCGCCTTGGCTCCCCCCGAACGAAAGGACCGCGAAACAGTTGTCCGGCACGCCCAGCCGCGCCCTGGCTGCATGTTTGTCTGAACAGTAAAAGCCTTTTCTCACGGGGTTCCCGGTAAACACTACCTTGCCTTGGTTCTTAAACCTCGGCCCTGCTTCCTCAAATCCTGTAAATATTTTTTCGACGTGCTTTTCGAGCATCTTGTTCGTAAGCCCGGGGAACGCGTTCTGTTCGTGTATGAACGCTTTTATCCCCATCTCGCCCGCGACTTTTACGACAGGCCCGCACACGTACCCGCCGGTCCCAATCACTATGTCCGGCCTA
>WRJV01000259.1 GCA_009778415.1 Clostridiales bacterium
CCCCCCTTTTTTTTGCTGTAAAATCTCCCTGTGCTGAACATTTTTGGTAAATAATTACAGTCAGACCCTAATGTAGCTTGAATCTTTTGTTACAAAATACTCATAAAATATAATGTTTCACATGAAAATATAACCAAAAAATCGATAAGCTGGAATGGTTATCATTCGCCACTCCAGCTTTTTTTAAACTCGGTGTTTTTCAAGCCCCGCTTACGTCGCTGTTGTAAATGTATCCGCTTTTTGCGTCAATCTTTATCTTGTACCCGGTCTTTAGTACCGCCGTAGCACCTTTGGCGCTTGATATCACTGGGATTTCGAGGGCGTAGCCAGCAGCGGCTATTCCGGACTCGCCTTCGCTTTCTTCGGTTACAACACCGCAGCACTGCCTCATCAAGTGCAGGATGTCGTTCGTCGTCCGCGATACCACCAGTATGTCGCCCGGTTTGAAATTGCTGAAGTCTTTATCACCTTCCTTTATCACGTAGGCTGGCCCTACAATGCCTTCTTCCCCGTTTCCCTTGCCTTTTAGCAGGATGTTCCCGACGATGTGTACCTGAAGCGAATTTGTCGTGCCGGTAAAATACTGTGTGCTTCCGGTCACGATGACGATGTCCCCGTTTTTCACAAAATTGCGCTCCGCAGTCTTCTTTACTACGTCATTGAACAGCTCGTGCGTGTTTTCAATAAATGCGTTCATCATAGGGGTTACCCCCCAAGACAGGGAAAGGCGGTAATAAGTCTTTTCGTTGGGGCTGAACGCAATAATGGGAATGTCGGGGCGGAATTTTGAAATCATCTTCGCGCTTTGCCCTGACAGCGTCACAGCAATTATTGCAGACGCCCCAAGGGCTTGCGCGGCTTTGCACGTGGCGTCGCTTATGGCGTCAGTTATGCCCACGCTGCTCTTTTCCCGGTCAGCCGACCGCCTCTCAAAGATTTTGTAGTCTATGCTCGACTCTGTTTTTTCTGCTATCTTGCTCATGGTTTCAAGGCTTTTCAGCGGGTAGGCGCCCGACGCCGTTTCGCCGGACAGCATCAGTGCGCTGGTCCTGTCGTATATCGCGTTTGCGACGTCAGTTATTTCTGCCCTCGTCGGGCGGGGGTGGTGCATCATTGAGTCCAGCATCTGGGTCGCGGTAATCACCGCTTTGCCGGCTGAGTAGCACCTTTTGATGATGTCTTTTTGTATGTGTGGCAGCTCTTCAAACGGGATTTCAACCCCCATGTCGCCTCGGGCAACCATTATGCCGTCTGACACCTTGATGATCTCGGCTATGTTTTTCACACCCTCGGCGCTTTCGATTTTTGAAATCAGTTCAATGTTGTAGCAGTTGTTTGCGTGCAAAAGCCGGCGGACGTCCTTCACGTCCTGTGGAGTTCTAACGAAGGAAAGCGCGATGAAATCAACGTCGTTTTCTATCCCGAACAAAATGTCGCTTTCATCTGTCTCGCTGATGAACGGCATGTCTATCGCCACGCCGGGCACATTCAGGCTTTTGCTGTTTTTGAGGGTTTCACCAGACGTGATTTCGCACAGAATTTCTGTCTCCGTGACATTTTTCACGCTCAGTTCGATGAGCCCGTCGTCGAGCATCAAGGTGTCGCCCTTTGCCAGGTTCCCTGGGAGGCTCTTGTACGTGACTGAAACCCTTTTGTCGTTTCCCGTGATTTCCTCAGTCGTCAGGACAATCTCGCTTCCGGTAACCAGCTCCGCTTCGCCGTTTTCGAGTTTCCCTGTCCTGATCTCAGGGCCTTTTGTGTCCAGCAGGATCGCCACAGGCACGTCGAGCTCCTTCCTCAGTTTTTTCAGCCTGTCGATTTTCAGCTTGTGGTCTTCGTGAGTGCCATGTGAAAAGTTCAGCCTCGCTACGTTCATTCCGGCAAGTATCATTTTTCTCAGTGTTTCCTCGCTTTCGCAAGCCGGGCCAATTGTGCATACGATTTTCGTTTTCCTCAACTTGGACGCACCTCCCATTTGTTTGTATTTTACAGCGTTCACTTTAGTATACCACATTTTTTTAACTCTTTCTATTCGTTAGTCGCGTTTATCGCCTCAATCGCCCAAATCACCGCCGCAGTGTCGCTGGCCTTGATGTCTTCGGGCGCGATATCCATGTCTACGGATGAAAGTTCTGCAAACCCCGCCGCATTTTCACCCAGCCCCAGGCTCGTGTTTGAATAATAGACATGCTCGCTCCAGTTGTAGTCGATCCGCTTCACCTCGCCCAGAGCCACGCCGGCGGATTTTGCCAAAACTTCTGCTTTCCTCCTCGCATCTTCAACAGCGCTTGCAAGGAGCTGTTCCGACACCGCGTCCGGGTCTTTGACAGCAAACCTGACGGTCAGCTGCGGGTTCGCTTTGCACTCTGCAATCGCACCCAGCAATGCCCCGAGTTTTTGCATGTCAATGTCAAATTCCAATCTCGTGCTGTGAAAGCACGAATACCCGATAAATATCTGATTGTACTCGTTATTGTTACGGATACTTTTGTATTTAGTGTTAATGCTAAGATTTGTCGTTTTTAATGCCTTATTGTCGTAACCTGCCGCAACGATTGCGCTGCGGAGCGCTTCAAACAGCTCGGCTGCACGGTTCATGGTTTTTCCGTAATCAGTCTCTGTGCTCGTCACGCTCATATCAAGCACGATCAAATCAGGCGCCACTGTTGCTTTGCCAATCCCCCTCACTGCGATTTCTCGGTTTGCCATTGCCATTGATCTGTCCATTGTTGTTTACTCCTTACTGGCGCGGGCTGCGCGCCAATCCCAAGTCGCTAACGCGGGCTGTGCGTTAATCCCAATCCTCGCTGCCGAGCTGCTTCTGCAGCTCTTTGAGCCTGGCCCTCAACTCTTTGTAGTTGGGCAAGACCTTTTCCACAATCGCCCAAAAACGGTCTTGATGGTTCATTTCAGTGATGTGCGCCAGCTCATGCACTACTACGTAATCTATCACTTCGTCGTCCGCCATAACGAGCCGCCACGAATAATTGAGGCTTTTCCCCGTGGAGCAGCTGCCCCAGCGGGTTTTCGCGCCGGTTATCTTCACAGCCGACGGCATGACGCCCATAACGCCGGCAAAATGCGCTGTGCGCTCTTTTAGGTGGCGTTTTGCCAGCAAGCGGTAAACCTGCACTGCGCCATACTTTATGTCATCTGGGGCGAGGCCTTGCGGCAGGTAAAACACCTTTCCGTCAAACCCCACGCGCATTCCCGGCCTTGCAGCAACCGGGTAGGCCGCCCCCCGGTACATGACAGAGTCGCCGTAGTTAAGTGCGAACGCCTCTCGTTCCTCTTTGCGCTTGCACGATTGCGACAGCTTTTCTTTTATCCATTTTTCTTTTGACTTGACAAAGCGGTCGATGTCGGGCTTTGGCATTTTCGCCGGCGCACGGACTTCCAAGGCTCCGTTTTTGACGTACAGCCCGACGGTTTTTCGGTTTGAACGGCTCAAGGTGTATGGGGTCATTGCTGGCTCCCTAAAAGCTCTATTTCTTCGCCGGGTTCGACTATCAATTTGTTTGGCGCACCCCATTTTTCACCTTTCCTGCGCACCGACTCGCCAGGTTTCAGGTGGATGATGATGTTGTGCTTCGCGCCTACGAGCCTTGCGCACTCGGCGGCTTCGGCAAGGCCCATGTTGAACATGCCGTCGCCTGGGAACAGCGCATAGTCCAGCTCAAGTGCCGCAAAGGTTTCCATCTGTTTTGTCGTGGAAGTGTCGCCGCTGGCGTATATTTTAACGCCGTCAAGGGTAATGATGTACCCGACGCAATGCTTTGGGTCGTGGTTCCTGTTCCCTGCTTCAACCGCTTGCACCAATATGCCATCGATGTCGAAGCCGTTGTGCTTGCCCCCTGCTAGGGCTTCCTCGTTTGTGATTATCCGGCAGTCCGGTTTTTTTGCGCAGAGGTTGATCTTGTTGTGGTCGCTGTGCTGGTGCGTCACGAGTATCAAGTCGGCCGGCTTGTCGTAGCCCTTTCCTTTGTATGGGTCAACGTAAACGACCCTGCCGTCGTCTGCGGTCAGGCGATAACTGCCGTGGCCCTGAAATAATAGTTTTGGCATTGTTCCCCTCCTCGTTCACTTCAAGTGTTTTGCAGCTGCATGTTTTATATGCAATTATACCGTAAATGCCTTGAAATTGCAATAAATTCATTGTAGCGAAAGCGTAAAAATCGCCCATGGCCCCAGAATATAAAATACCCTTGACAAAACAGAGCCCGGTGATATATTTTATAGTTAATTGCATGCTGAATTTTTGAAAGGTGGATCGAGAATGAAAAAGAAAGACATCGACCCCGGAACCATGTTCGACAAAACAGTGACCGCCGCCTTGACTGAGTACCAGCAGCTGCGCGCCGAATCCCGTGACATGGTGCAGCGGCAAAACACAATGCTGATGTTCATCATCACCTCCCTTGGCGTCGTCCTGGGCATCGGGGTGAACATGTACATAGGCATATCAGAATCGAAAGCCGACCAGAAAGCTGTCATGGTTGCATGCGTGTTCTGCCTGTTGATACCGGGCTTAATGGCGTTTCTTGGCTCGCTTTGGCTTGACAATGTCTACCGCATGGCGAAAGTAGCGGCCTATTGCTCTTTGCTGGAGAGGAAAATCAACGGCATGCTTGACGCCAAAAACGATGCAGCCGGATCCGCGATGTACTGGGAGCAATGGAACTACGAGGGGTTTAAGCGCCTGCCCTTGCGGGGCAACCATTATCAGTACTTTATTGGCTTAGGGTTATTTATGATCGGCCCGCCCTCTTCGATAGCGATGGGGCTTTTTATTACCGGCATAAGCATGAAGCATATCATACCGCTGCTGGGGGTTTTGTTTATCGCCGCTTTCTGGCTGTTCGCGGCTGCGTACATCGTCAAGAGCCTCAATGTAAACAAGAAAATATCGGAGGCGCGATAGGTTTATGCGCAATCACACCACAACGTCGAATATGCGCCTATCGCCAAAATCCACCCACTCGGCGCGAGGGAGCTTGCCTGCGCAGCATTCCCAGAAAATGCAGGAAAACCCAGTTGTTGCATTTGCTGTCGGAAGCTGTCAACAGTGTGAATTGTGGGAGCGTGATATGAAACTTGAATGGATTACGCCATTACAGGCATCTGAAAAATGGGGCATAACTGAACGGCAAGTTCAGGCGATGTGTAAGAGCGGAAAAATTATAGGCGCATTGAGGTTTTCTAAGGTTTGGCTTATCCCAAAAGACGCGCCGAGACCGATTGATGGCAGGACAAAAGCCGCCAAACAAAAATGAAATAAGTAGACACAGATAAAACCGCCGCATCTTACAAGTTGTCAGAGCGCAAAATAGGATATAAGCGAGGGGGTATGCTACGGTGAGGAGCAAGCCGATATGGATAAAAAGTGTAATATGCGGTTTGATTTACATAGCTTTTTCATTGCTGATTATTTTCGTAGTATACACTATGGACTTTTTTGAAGGGTCATTAGTTTTAGGCGCGCTTTGCGGTATTGCTATTGCGTTCATCACTTCTTGCGATAGCATGAAAAGAACGGTTATAGCAAGGATTATGGGAATCTTATCTGCTCTTATATCACAAGAAATAATATCGTTATTAGGTATTCCAAGCAGGCTGATATTGTATGTCCTTAGAAATGACGAATGGATAAAAGAAACGGGGCGTTTAACAGTAAACGAAGTGATAGGGTATAATTTCGGTCGTATGTTTTTTTGGTTTGCGTTGGCAATTTCCTTTGCTGTTTTCGTTATTGGTATTTTTGTCTATAACATAATTAAAAACCGAACGAAAGGGGAAAACGCCAATGAATCAGAATGAAATTGAAAATGTAAATTCGGATAACACAAACGAGTCCGATGCAATCAAAAAGCCCAAACAACTTTGGCAAATTCTATTTTTGATTTTTGGAAGTTTGTTATCGGTGTTTCTTTTTATAGATATTACTTCCGGCATCTTGGGAGGGCTGGGTTTTATATCCTTCTTTAATTTCCTTTTAACCCCTGCACTATTCGCGTTTCCCATAATAATTAGGAAATCTAAATTGCTTATTATACCATCTGCGCTTTTTCCTCTTTCGTTTATTATTATATCCATAGCTATTTTTCATCCCAATGAAAGTTTAGGTATAATACAGATTTTTTGTTTAGTTTCAGCCTTTATAGCGGCGTTCGGAATTGTGGCAGGTTTTTTAATTCGCCTGTTTCGTTCAAGAAAAAGCAAGGCGAAAATTATTTTTATGGCAATAGGTGGATTGGTATTGCTAACTCCCATGTTATTCATTGCGATTTTTATAAGCGGAATTTTATTACCGAACCCTCCTTTGCCTGAAATTAAATATGCTGAATTTCCATTTCGGATTGAAATTGAGTACAATGACGAAAGGCTTGTTTTTGAGGATACTATTATATGTGAATATGCTGGTGTTGGAATTTATGGATATTATGAAGGAAAGAGCAGAAGATGGATATCACGTTTTGCGTCGGGGAGAGAGTATGATGCAACTTGGCCGACAATTGAAATGCTTGATACGGATTCTGTTTTGATGAAATTTCATTCCGGCGAACCAGCCTTTTATATGGACAGACCTTATTATGAGCTTGAACACGGAATCCCTTATTCGCCGTCCAGACCAAGCATATTTGTAGATGATAAAGCACTGAGAGCAAGGGGAGAGTTTTCATTTTCGTTTTATGATTTACCTTCGCAAGAAGAAAGGCTTAGGACGACCCTTGAAAATTTCGGAATTGAAATAATTAGTATCGAACTAACGCCGCCTATTGAGAACACATATCAATAAAATATTCAGGTTCAAACGCGAGTGAAATAGTATCTGGAAGGAGGTTCCCATGCAAAGCATACTGTATTCAGAACACGAAATCGAAAGCACCAACACCCGTATCGTTTTGTCGGTTTGGGAGCCGGAGCAGCCGGTACTTGCCATTGTATTTACGCCTGCAAAAATGGTTCACCCGCTCATGTATGAACCTCTGCTGTCCGGGTTTGCGGAGCGCGGTTTTGCTGTTGTGGGGGTTCATCCTATCGGTCACGGAAAAAGCCCGCGTAATGTGAAACGCTATACAATAAGGGACATTGTTCAGAACGGACGGGACGCAATTACTTTTGCGTTAGAGCGTTATTCTCTGCTAGTTATCGTAATGGGTGCAAGTCAAGGAGGACTTGTCACAGCGGCGATTGCGGCGGAAGATGAGCGGGTTATGGCTGCATTTCCAAACAACATTATTTTATCAGAATTGCCCGACTCCGCCGGAATTTCGCATTTCCCTAAATGGATGTGGTTTATGAATCGGCCATTGAAAGGTTTAATCAAATGTCGTTTGCCTGTTTTTGGACAAAAACAGTATGGCCGTAGCCCTCCTTTTCAAGGAAAGAGTACCCTGTCCAGCCGTAGGTTGTGACATTGCTGCCTTTTTCGACGCTGGCAGTTATGAACTTTTTAAGCGAATTGCCGGAAGCGTCAGGTGTCACGCTCATCCTTATGCGTCCAATTGCGCCCTTGTCCTTCAACTCTACAGCCAACACGAAAAGCAGCTTGTTTTCAGTGCCGCGCCCCCGCTTGCCGTCCTGTTCTTCCGAACCGATGTGCGTTTCGTCGACCTCGGCAACGCCCGACAATTTGGCCCGGTTGGGGAAAATCATGGCTTTGCGTATTTTGTGCAGCCACGTCCAAGCGGTTTGGTAGCTCTCCAAGCCCAAGACGCGCTGCAGACCCTTGGCGCTCGCCCAGTTTTTCTGTATCGCGACCCACCAAATGGCTATGAACCAGTCCAGCATCGGCTTGCGCGTGTCCTGAAAAATCGTCCCTGCTATAATTGAGGTTTGCCGTCCGCATTCAGTGCACTCTATCAGGGTTTCCCCAACTTTTCACGCTTTCGCGTTGCCGCACTTGGGGCACAAAAACCGTCAGGGAACCGCAGCTTGTACAGGTAATCCCTGCATTGTTCCTCTGTTGCGAACTGTTTTGTGAATTCTCGGAACGTCATCGGGTATTCTTTCATGCCCATATATTACCTTATTTCGCAACCTTAGTCAAGCGGATACCCATAATCGTGAAATAGCTGCCGTCGTCTATCATCTCCATTATCTGTTTCAGCTTGCCGCTTATGTCCACCATGTAGTGCTTGCTGGCTAGGCACAGCCCGGTTACGTTGAATTTCCGCATTTTACAACACCCTCATTTCTATGTCGTCCCTGCCGAGGAACGCGAAGACGGCTTGAATTACCGTCTTGCTGCCGCCCTTGTACTTGAACTCCAGTACGTAGGCTTTGTCCTCTAGCTCCAGCACGGCGTCCACCCTTCCCCCGGACACGGATACCTCCGCGTCGATGTCAAACCCAAAC
The DNA here is from genome assembly GCA_009778415.1 of Clostridiales bacterium. GTDB lineage: Bacteria > Bacillota > Clostridia > Peptostreptococcales > Anaerovoracaceae > WRJK01. The sequence goes on from WRJV01000259.1 coordinate 8,359, forward strand.
AGGTGCGCCGTCCGTTTTGCGAACTTCTTTTACGGTAAGGTAGCCGGTTTGGAACAGCAGGAGCTCCACTGTGATTTTTTCAATTGTCGCAAGGTCAAGCATAAGCTCCGTTATCTCAAGGTTTTTGAGGTTTGTGTACGCGCTGGGCTTTTCCTTCATCAAACCCATCAAAAAATTCGGCGTGCCGCTGGCAAACCAGTAGTTTGCGATACTTTCCTTGTCGAAAAAGCTGAGCAGCGAAAACGGGTTTAGCAGCTGCGTCCTGCCGTCCCACGAGTAGCCGTCGTACCACGCGAGTATTTTGCCCCGCAGGCCGTCTGAGCACTCGAAGCCCTCTGCCGCAGACAGGCTCTTTACATGCTCCGCGAAGCATTCGTCAAGGTCGGAAGTTGATATGCCGCAGATGCCTGAATATTTTTTCGAAAAAGTTATGTCGCTCAGGTTGTTCATATCTGAAAATATGGAAGTTTTCGTGAACTTCGTAATCCCTGTAATGAACGTCAGCCGCAGGTGCGGGTCCATGGATTTCAATATGCCATAAAAGCCGCGCAGCACTTTTCTGTTGGCTGCCGCTGTCTTGGTGTCGTCGAGGTGGTCCAGTATGGGCTTATCGTACTCGTCGATAAGCACAACTACCGTCTGACCGTATTTTGCGTGCAATTCTTCAATAAGATTTTTGAACATCTCTTGAGGCACGTCGTAGCCGATGTCGAAGCTTTCTTTTTTTATTCGCTTCAGCAGCGCTTTTGAAAGCATGTCCTTCAGCATCGCGGGCGTCTCGTTTGCTATGTTGCTCATGTCGAGCCTGATAACCGGGTGCTTCTCGAAGCTGTAGTCAGAATCGTAAATCCAAAGGCCTTAAACAGTTCCTTGTCCCCACTGAATGCCTCGCCTATTGTGTCCAGCAGGAGCGACTTGCCGAACCGCCTCGGGCGCGGCAGGAAATAATAGCTAGCACTGTTGATGATGTTGTAGACGTACTGCGTCTTGTCAATGTAAACGTAGTCGCCGTCCCTTATTTTGCGGAAATTCTGTATCCCTAGCGGCAGTTTCCTCATCTCGGCCCTCCTTCGCTTGAAAGTCCAAAAGAATTGTCTCAATGTGAATAGAATATAGAAATCCAGCAGGAAAATCAATGGCAACTTGGGAACTGGCTGCATGTTTCCTTGACACGCCTTTATTCTTTCATCTATAATAAA
>WRJV01000260.1 GCA_009778415.1 Clostridiales bacterium
AACTACCAACTACCAACTCAACCCAACTACCAACTACCAACTACCAACTACAAAGGAAAACACAAATGGATTCAATAAAAAAAACTGGCATAATCGCAGGGGCTGTCATCGGCGGAGTCGTAGGAGGCAGCATATCACTTGTCGGAAAGATGGCGAAATTCAAGATCATTGACGATATAGGAGCCAGCATCACGAGCTCATCTATTTTGACGGGCGCGCTGACAGGGGAACTGGCAAGCGGCACGGCTGACGCAGTCACTGGGAAAATCACTAAAAATCAAGCAAAAACCAGCGAGGGAGTGAACGACCTCAAGCGGTGCGGCAAACAGGTTCTGAACAATTTTACCACAAATGTCGGCTACATAGTCGGCAGCGGCGGCGAAATCAAGGACGGGATCGTGCAGAGGGACGGGAAAAAAATAGTTGAAAGCACGAAAAAACTCGCCAAGCTGGCTGCTGTAGGAGCAATCACGGTCGGTGCCATAAAAATGGTCGATTCGGATGATTAATCGCTCATTTTTTTGCAATCCCCATTGATTTCCCGATGCAGTGTGCATGGTAATTAATCAGGAGGATCCAACATGTTAAATTTTAGAAAACTAACCTCACTGTTCCTGACAACGATCATGGTGTTTACCACTGCATCCCCTGCAATAGCGTTGGTTGCAGACAACCTCGGTACATACAACGCGGAAAGGCCGGTCTTTGGCGACTTCGACAGCGCGGCACCACAGCCACTGCCGTTTGAATTCGACGATGTAATGTCGCCCGCGAGCGCGGCATGGACAAATCTGGTGGCGGCCAACGCCCCGGCGAAGCTCACAACAGCCTCGTACAAACTGGCAAACGAAGTAATAGAGATAGATTCAGCAAACATTGCCGCCGCGCAAAATGTTTTGCAGAATATCTTTTCGGGGTCGATGGCGGCAAACGGCACACTAAACACGAATTTAATAACAACGCCGAACAGGATAATCTCCGAAGGCGGATTCGTAAAAAAGGAGATACTTGAAGAAGCGGTTGGCCGTAGCGTCAAAAACGGCCAAGTTGTAGTCGATAAGGCTACCGGCACGGCGTTTAAAGTTGCGGGGGAAACCGCGTTTACAACACCGATGTTTTCCGCCAATGAAGAACTCTCGGAAATAGCCAGGTCGCTCAGCGACACATACAGCGTAGTGCAGCCACAGGTACATGAGGTGCTCGAAGATTTTGAACTTGGCGGGAAAGACGGAGAGACCGTCGATTTGACCCTCGGAAATGTCACCTGCTTTGCCGATGGCATTGAAAATAGCGGCAGCGTAAAAATCAAGCTCGCTGACGGCAGCTCGTACAGCAACTTTTCGAGCACATCTGCCCCAACGGCGGTTACTGTGTCATCGGTTGTCCCTGTGGCAAGCGGAGGCTTCCAGCATGTCAACAAATGGATAGGTTTTGAGTTTGACACAACGCCGCTTGAAGGCTACAAGGCCGACGGCAGCGGCGGTATCACGTTGGAAGTCAGCGGCGGCGTCGCTATCGCAAAGCCTCAATTGACGGCGCGATACAGCGCGTTCAAAGGCTATGAGTTCACGCTGGCGTTCGCGCAGGAGTGCTATCTTGAAATTACGCTGCAAGCATCAGTGAATCAAGAGGTCTACATCCCCTTGTTCGGCATGGACATTCCATTCGGCTTCGGCTCTGTCAAAGGCGGGGTTTTTCTAGTCGTTGGCATCGACGGGAATTTCCGGCTGGCGATCATGGCGGGTGAATACACAAGCACCAAAATGGGTGCGCGAGGCGGTACATTCTGCTGCATCCCCACCAGTGTGCGGCCTATTTTTGAGCATACGACGGAAACCAGCGGCGATGTCAACATGTCCGGAAAAATCAACGCCTATGTAAAGGTTGGCCCGGAGATGAAGATCTCCATATTCGGCCTTAGCTTGATCGGCGCGGGAGCTTACCTCGGAGCGGGAGTGTCGGTAGAGGAAACGGATGGCGGGGCGAATTTGGACGTTAACCTGTACGGGATTTTTAACGTATTCATAACCGTGATTGGTAAAAGGTGCAATCTTGTCAACTTCACTCCCACGATCATACGCAAGAAGCAGGTGAACATGGACGGCTACAAACTCGAAGTTGACGACTGCTACATCGCCCCCGGTCGGGTAGGCGGACGGTTTATGAAAGAAATTACCGTAAACGGCAAGTTTTGCTTGGCACCGCCCGACAAGCCAGTAGAATATCGGATAATCGTGGAAAAGGGAGGAACCGGCCTTGCCGCTGGCAAAAAAGAATATTATCCGGGGACAACCAGCGATTCTTCTTCTGAGACACAGGCTGCCGATCCTGACATCTGGCTGGAAACAGAAGCAGGCGAGTTCTTCATAGGGGACGGCCTCGGAGACTTCCAGGGCTACAATTATGGGCCGTTCGGCAACAATCCGGACGGCAGCATAAACGGCATCAAGGATCTGGGCGAAAACGACTTGATTTACATTCAGTTCAAGCTGCCGGATGACTCGACTGTGCGAACTTCAGCCCCCATTTCGCCGAGTTTCCCTTTCAAAGACGTCGTAATAACCGCTGCCGACTCTTTTAACGATTTTGTCATAGGCTATATAGCCCAGCAGCAGCTCAAAAACTGGAAAACATCTTGGGAGCTCCCGGTGGAGGATCGGTGCGAACTGGTCTATCCGCCGAAGGAAACCATCGTATACATCACGCCGATGTCCAAAACCACTTATGATTTTTATACCAATGATGAATTGGATTCCCACTATCAATGGAAAGGCGCATACTCATTCACAGCAGCCGCCGCGACCGATGAGCTCGGCAGATTCGATACGCGCATTTCCTCCGCAGGGCCGGCCAACTTTGGCTGGCATATAACGGACCATACCCCTATCACTCATGAAACAGAGCATACATTTTTTAAATTTGGCGATGAACCCGGCCGTGACATGTACGGCAAACATGGTGACTACGTCCCTTGTTTTGACATAGTAGTGCACTATAGGAAGTCGCTCGATCCTGTAGAATACAACTATCTGCCCGAGATGCCGTCGTTTTACTATAACCGCGAGATATACCCGGTGGAAGGAACCTATACAAAAACTGCGGAGGGCAACAAAATCGTTGACCAGATGGATTATGACGAATACATATGGATCATCAACCCTGCCGGGACGCGCACGATCTCAAACGAGGAATTCTTTTACGGCATAACTAAAATTTACTCCCGCGTGGATTCCCAATACATGGATAAAGCGAGCGACTCGCTATGGAAAAATCTGAGCAACAACAATTATAGACTGGTCAGGACAACCAATGCGGACGGCAGCGTCACGACTATGTTTTCCCAGCGGGTGACGGTGGAGTGGGTATGGCAAGCGCACCCCAACCCCGTGAAGATCAACAGCGCCCCCATAAGCGGCGCAGACTGGCTGTCGACAGACGGAGGCACTTTGCAGGTTTATGCACAAGGACTATTTCCTGCTTATTATTTGGAGGGTGCGCCTGCCGGAGTCACCATCAACAAAAATACCGGGCTGATCACCGTCGCTCCGGGTATGGCGCCGGGCGACTATCCGTTCACAATCGTCGCGGTGCAGGAATACCGGGGGACAAAGGTGGAATATGACGCGTACCAGTCGTCGGGCTGGTATAAGCACTTTTCTGTGCCGGACTACGAGTATTATGGCCACGACCCGGCACCGCCGGACAAGCGGGATTATACCCTGACCATCAGGATGATTCCGCCGGTGATCCAGCCGGCGGAGCAGACCAGCCACGGCTACAAATTTACAGTAGACGTTAATGGAGGCGAACTCGTGGTGCCGATCTATACCATCGCCGGCGACCAGCCCATTACTTGGTCGCTGGTAGAGCAGGATCGATATACCCCATTGCCTGATTTCGTATCTATCGACCCGGTAAGCGGCGTCCTGCGCATCGCCCCGAACAGCGGCACTCCGACGGGCAACTATTTGTTCACTATCTCTGCGAGAAACGGCGGGGGGCCAAGTTCACCGATTACATATGCCAGTGTTTGGGTTTCCGATATTGATAATCAGCTTCCGGTGACGGAAGCGGAACCCGCCCACATAGAGTTTACCGAGCCTAGATACACCGTACAGAAAGGCTCGGCCTTACAAGTGCAGTATGCTTTGACGGGCGACGAACCCATAAAGGTGACGTTGGAGGCGGCGTACGACTCCGATGGCAAAACGGTTTCGGGTTTCTCTGTCGATGAAACATCCCAAACCGTTCGTGTGCCTGGCAGTCTTGCCGTCGGTACTTACAGGGTGTCAGCCAGAGCCGAAAACATTGCCGCAATAAGCTCATCGGCTTTTTGGCTTGATGTGATTGCCGCTCCGGAAGAGGCGCAACCGCCCGTTATTGCATTTAGAAATTCAAGGTACGATGCGCAGCAGGGCACGGCTTTCCAAACAACGTACACCCTGACAGGCACCGAGCCCATCACAGTGACGGTAACAGCGAAGAACGAACGCGGCGCTTCTGTATCAGCCTTTTCTGTCAATACATCTGCCCGCACGGTAAATGCTGCCGGCCAAGGCCTTGCCGCCGGGACATATGCGGTGACGGCCACGGCTAAGAACAGGGCTGGGGAAAGCTCCGCGACATTCACGCTTGTGGTGACGGCGGCGCGTACCGCGCCGGTCATCACTGAGGCAAAGCACGAATACGCTTTTGAAGTGACCGCCGGCGGCCAAGGCTTGAATGTGCCTGTTTCTGCCACCGGCAGCACCCCCATCACCTGGTCGCTGGAAGACTCGGATAAGATGCAGTTGCCAATCTTTGTAAGCATTGACTCGGCGACCGGCGTATTAACCACCTCTGCCCGCGCCGTCGCGGGAACCTATTACTTCGTCATAAAGGCGACAAACGACGTCGGTTCCGATACAAGATTGTGTACACTAAACGTACTTGAAGCCGGAACGGCTCCTGCATTTGCCAAAGAACGCCATGACTACACGTTCAGCGTTTCGGCATTGCGGCGCGAGCCGGCTGAAATCCAAATCAGTGTTACGGGCAGTGCGCCCATCACCTATTCGCTGGAGCAGTACAAAGAAGCTATTCCGAAAGGCGTTTCAATCGACCCCAATACCGGTGTTTTGACAATCGGTACAGGCGTACAAGCGGGCAGCTATTATTTCAACATCAAGGCAACAAACAACGTCGGTAGTGCCATTCAGCTGTGTTCACTGACAGTAAACCAACTTCAGCCGCAGTTATTGGACCCCGACAACATGGAGATTACACCGGAAATAAAGCCGCAATACCTCATTCCGCTGTCATCAAGCATGGAAGCGCCCTCAATAACGCTGCTTTCGTCCACCGTCGGGAATCCTTCAGCGGCGGTGCCGTTATCACCAGTTGCCGGTCAGCTGCAGGCATCCGAGCAGCTGCAAACATCCGAGCAGCTGCAGGCTACCTCAAACCTGGAAAATGCCAGAAGTCTGCTGAACATGGCAAAAGCCCATGTGGCAGTGATCGAATGGGAAAACTTGATGAATGACCCGTTTAGCCGCAGCCTCGCGGACCAGCTGCGCGATATTCGGCCGCTGCCCATAAACACGGCTACGGTTCGCTGGGACGACAAGAAAGACATTTATTCCAACGACCGCGATACAGTCAACGGCACCGAGTATGTATTCTGGGATTCAGCGGTTAAAATAGATATTAGAAAGTCCGAATACATAGAAACTTGCAGGGACAGGCCGGGCGGCAGTTGGTCGGAGGCAAATTGGAACAACGGAGTTGTAAATTTCCCTGAAATCAACACAGGGGCGGTTCTGAGTGACGTCTACTGGTACGGCGACCTCTATCACGCTGTAGGCAGGAACGACGTATGGGGAAAGACGGTCGAGGACACAAGCCCGCCCAAGCCCGAAATCTATTGGAATACTGATACGCTGATTAATATAGGCAGCTTCTTCGGCAGAAAATCGCCCTTTATGTCGTCAACAAGCGGCTGGGACAGCATGGGTGTCGGTGAGTTTTACAGTGCTATGACTGAAGAAAGCGACCGACCCATTCGAAGCCCGCGGGCAGGACCCGAAGGATACAAAATCGGCGTGACAAGCTGGCAGTCCCTCGAATACGGCTCGCATATTCAAGAGATGGCGGATTTGAAGAACGGCTCTTACACGGTTCCGCTGGATAGCGCTACCGGAAGCTATGTGCCTATCGACTACTTTTTCGCCCTGGAGGACAACAAAGCCATGAACCTGACCTTCGAGCAGGAGGGTTTCAACCTTACGTTCGCGGGAAAAGACATGAACGGACATGAGTCTTGGGAAACCCTGTATAATTTCGGGTATTCGTCGGGCACGTCTGTCAAGCAGCTGATTCTCGATGCTACAAGAATGACTGAGGAAGAGTACCTTTCCGACGACTTTGGCGCGCTTTCCGATGACGGGATGCTTGATTTGGCAGGGCTGAAGGAAGGCGAGCACTTCACCTACTCTTTCGTACACCACGGCGACCTGCCGTGTATGGCCACATTCGATATCACGACCACAATTCCGGAGGGTGAAAGGGTAAACGTGTACAAGTGCGATGCCGGCACAGGCAGTTTTACCCTGATCGCCAAAAATCTCCAAGTGGGCGAGGGAGGCGTCGTGACCTACCGCAACAACACAATGTCGGACTACATTATCACGACCGCAACCATTGCCGGTGCTGCGGAGAAGGACGGAACGGCCATCCGATGGCTATGGATAGTAGTAGCCGCAGCGCTTGTGCTTGCCATTGCAGGGGTGGTCGTGTTCATCACCCTTCGGAAGAAAAAGCGGGCGGGCGCTCCGCAACTGGTCTGATGGAAATGCGCGCAGGAAGGAGGAGGAGCGATGAATACTCGAAAGATTTTAAGGGCACTGCTGGTTGTCAGCCTGTTGTTCGCGCTTGCCGCATGCGGCAGTTCTCCGCTGTCGGGGAAATATGTAATCGTTGACATAACGGATGACCCCGACGGTGTGACTTTCGCCGATTTGGACGCCATGTACAAGGGAGTTGGGGAAAGCCTCGAAGAATATATGTATATGGAGTTTTTGGAGGGCGGCAGATTTACGCTGGTCTTGTTCGGCGAGGAAGCGGCGGCCGGCACATATGCGCGCCAAGGGAAAACATTGACGCTGACCGCACAGAGCGAAACAACGGCTGCCGCCATTTCAGGCAAAAAGGTCACTTGGACATATGAAACCGGCGCGAAGCTGGTTTTTGAAAAGAAGTAGAACTGCCGCTTAAGAAATCCTGAGAGAGCTTAAATCCAACCCATCTCAGGATTTTTTGTTTTTTCCTTAACTCACCTTGACAATAGGCGCCGTGTTGCTACTCAAGCTGCCCCAGGTCGTAGGGTGTCTCTTGGTAGACGTAGTAATTCAGCCAGTTTGAATACAGCAAGCTGGCGTGGCTCCTCCACCTGAACAGCACCTCGCTCCCCGGGTCGTCGTTTTTGAAATAGTTTTTCGGGACTTCGATCGGAATGTCCTTTTGCAGGTCCCGGTAATACTCGAGCCCCAAAGTCTCTTTGTCGTATTCCTGGTGGCCAAAGATGAATATCTGCCTGCCGTTGTCGGTCGCCAGTATGTGCATTCCCGCCTCGTCCGATTCGGCGAGTATCCTGATTTCCGGGTGCTTCAGCACGTCTTCTTTTTTAACGTAAGTATTCCTCGAATGAGGGGCGTAAAACACCTCGTCAAACCCGCGCATCAGCGGGTTGTAGGGCCTTACGACCTTGTGCTCGAAAACACCGAACACTTTGCCGTCCAACGGGTATTTGTTGATGCCGTAATGGTAGTAAAGCGCCGCCTGAGCACCCCAGCAGATGTACATGTTGCTGTACACGTTCTTCTTTGAAAACTCTAGCATTTCGCAGAGTTCGGGCCAGTAGTCGACTTCTTCAAAGGACATCGTCTCCACCGGCGCTCCGGTCAGGATCATCCCGTCAAAACGCTCATTCTTTATTTCGGGAAGCGTCCTGTAAAACGTGTTCAAATGGTCCTGTGTTATGTTCTGCGAGTCGTGGGAATCCATTCGCAGAAGCGTGAGCTCCGTTTGAAGGGGCGTGTTGGCAAGAACCCTTGCCAGTTGGGTCTCTGTGGCGACTTTCGTGGGCATCAGGTTGACGACTAGTATTTTGATAGGGCGGATGTCCTGGGTTATCGCCCTGGTGTGCTCCATGGTAAATATGTTCTCTTTTTTCAATATGTCCGCTGCGGGCAGTTTGTTCGGTATGACTAAAGGCATTTTTTCACCTCCCCGAGAGCTTGGTCGAAGTCTTCCTTGATGTCGTCTATGTTTTCGATCCCGACGGAGATCCTGATAAGCTCCGGCTTAATCCCGGCTTTCACCTGTTCTTCGTCTGAGAGCTGCCTGTGCGTCGTGCTTGCAGGGTGCAATACGCTTGTCCTCACGTCGCCAACGTGGACCACGACGCTCGTCAGCCGGAGTTTTTCCAAAAACTCCTCTCCGGCTTTCCTGCCGCCTTTTACGCCAAACGCTATGACGCCGCTCGCCCCCTTCGGCATGTACTTTTGCGCCAAACTGTAGTATTTGTCATGGGGAAGGCCCGGATAGACGACCCACTCGACCATTTCGTGGGTATGCAAAAACTCTGCAAGTGACAATGCATTTGCGCTGTGCCTTTCCATCCTCAGATGGAGGGTCTGTAGCCCTTGGTGGATGAGGTATGCATTCATGGGTGCCATGGTGCACCCAAGGTCGCGCAGGAGCTGCCCCCGCATCTTCATCGAAAACGCTATGTCGCCGAATTTTTCGTAAAACTTAATGCCGTGGTAGCTTTCGTCCGGCTCGATCATCCCTGGGAATTTCCCACCTGCAGCCCAGTCGAATTTGCCGCTTTCGATAACTGTTCCTCCGACGCAGCTGGCGTGCCCGTCGGCATATTTCGTCAGGGAATGAATGACAATGTCCGCTCCGTGCTCAAATGGTTTGCACAGCGCAGGGGTAGCCAAGGTGTTGTCCACGATCAGCGGTACGCCTGCCCTCTTGGCTAGCCGCGAAAATTTATCAAAATCGAGGATGGAAAGCGCCGGGTTGCCCAAAGTCTCTCCAAACACTGCTTTCGTGCTAGGCTTGATGAATGCCGCAAGCTCCTCTTCCGGGAGGTCCTGGTCGACAAAGTCCACTTCTATGCCCAACTTCGCCAAGCTCACCCCCAGCAGGTTGTGTGTCCCGCCGTAAATATTGGCAGCGGCGACGATATGGTCGCCTGCGCCGCATATGTTGAGCACAGCCATCAGCGTCGCAGCCTGGCCCGAAGACGCTGCAATAGCGGCCGTGCCGCCTTCCAGCATAGCCATTTTTTCTTCCAGTTTGTTTACCGTGGGGTTTCCAAGGCGCGTATACATGAAGTTCGCGCTTTCAAGATCGAAAAGTTCTGCTACGTCTTTTGCGTTATAGTAACGAAACGTAGTGCTTTGCGCTATGGGAAGGACGTGCGGCTGCCCGCTTGCGGCCTCATAATTCCCGTGTACACAAATAGTTTCAAAGGATTTGCTTCTGTCTTTCATTTTTTCCCCCTTCTGACGAAACCACCAACCACCAACCACCAACTACCAACTACCAACT
>WRJV01000261.1 GCA_009778415.1 Clostridiales bacterium
TAGTCCCTCACTATGGGCAAAGCAGGATTTGCAGTTATCCAGGGTTGTTCAGGCGCAGGTTCCAAACCATTTTGGGGTGGAATGGTGGATCATTTGGAAAGCAGATTCCCGACAGTTTAGGCAGTCGAGCTGGTTGAGATGGTTGACTGGAACGGCACTACGGAGTTCGCCTTGGACAAGCTGGGGCAAATCACCAAAACGAACGACCACGCAGGCAACGTTACGTCGTTTGCCTACGACGGGCTGGACAGGCTTGTGAAGACAACCGGGCACGAAGCTCAGAAAGCCAAAAATCAAGAGTTCTCCTACGACAGCCTCGGCAACCTGGTTTACAAGCTTGACCATAACAAAGCGACAAGCTACAAGTACAACAGCCTCAACCAGCAGGCTGAAAAGCTTGCGGACGGCAAAGACCTGTACGTCAACACCTTTGACAAGCGGGGCAATTTGGTAAAAACCATTTTCGAAAAAAATAAAAATCAAAGCTATGTCACGCAGGAATACGCCTACGACGCGACGAACCGCATGGTCAAAGGAATCAACGAGGACGGCGAGCAGTCCCACTACGTCTTCAACGGCTTCGGCGACCTTGTTGCCAACGAGTGGATTGTCGCCAAGAACGCCTACAGCTACCACAGGCGCCGAAACGCCAAAAATCGACAACAAGAAGTTCGCCGTCGTCCACAAGGACTACGCTTTGGACTTCACAAAGCCGCTCAAAAATGTTATCATGGAGGCAGAAAGCGGGGACGGCGGCTTGACGTACCGCTATGTCTACGGGCTTGAAAAAGTCGAAACTGTCATCTACGGCATCGAAAGCGGCGCAGGCTCCGTGGTGCAGTACGCATACAGCGGCGGCATAAGCGGCGGGCCGACAGCAGGAGGAACGCCGGCCGTCAAGCTGTACAGCCACCAGGACCGCCTCGGGACGACGGATTACCTTACAGACAATATTGTTGGAAAAGTTACAAGCTACGTCAGCTACGACGGCTGGGGCGCGCTGACAGCCAAGGCTGTGCTGAAAATCAGCGCACGGGAGCTTGACCTTGTGCAGGATTACACTGGCCACCCCTACGACATGGTGCTAGGCGTGTACTACGCCAAGGCCAGGATGTACGACGCTGAAAACAGGCGGTTCATGGCGGTTGACCCGTACAAGGGCGAAATTGCCGACCCGCAGACCATGGCGCAGTACACGTATTGCCTTGACAACCCGGTTGTCTACGTTGACCCGTTTGGACTCTACAACAGGAAAGTTGCTGTGGAATATGCAACCAACTCCGACTATACTTCAAAAGATGCTCCAAATACAAATCGATTTAGAAAGCATAATCCTGAATACATAAGGATGGATAATTTGTCTGGAAAAATAATGCTGTTTCCTACAAAAGCCGGCGCAGATTGTGCAAATTTCGTTTCTCAAGCATTGCATGCTGGTGGAATAGAAATGACTGCAAATTGGTACTATCGTACAAAGCCGATCGTGCCTGTGGAAGAGTATGCAGGTGTCGTCGAATTTTCCGGGAGCTGGATGAAAGCTGCGCTGCAATATTCATATTTTGTCAATCTTGAATGTGTCAGCGAGGGCGATGTCATGTTCAATCTTGCATTGTCTGAGATAAAACGCAAGGCAAAGAGTGAAGGGATTCAAATTGGCGACTTGCTGTATTTTGTAAATGAGAAAGGTGTGCATCATGCTGCGATGATAACTAAAATTGATTCAGACGGCACTTTGTATTACTCAGCTCATACTAGCGACAGGATTAATAGGGAAATAACCGAAGATGTTCTAGAAGCGATGAAGGACGACGGAGATGTGGCACTGATAGTGGTAAAGATAAGGGATGACGCAAAATGAGTAAGCGAAGGAAAAAAAGCAAAGTTGTTCTGTCAGTAATTTTAGCCGTGCTCATTGTCAACTCAGCAAGATGCCAGATAATGTCGGTGTTCGAAGCTTACATCGCGAAAATTGATATTTGCGAATACAATCAAAACCGCGATCCTTATATAGAAGAACACATTATGGAAAATGTAGCGCAGGACCCATCAAGGTATTGTTATGTAGTTTATAGGATAGAAGCAGAAAACATTTCAAAAAGGACATACGTAGTGGGCATCGACATACAGCCTGTTTTCACCTCAGAAATGCAATCCCGTGTTGTATTCTTTTATGGCACCGACGCAATTACGCCTTTGGGAGAAAGATTGCCTCCCCAGAGTTCAAGGGGTTTTAATAGATGGATTTTGATAGACCGGCAAGAATTAACGGATCAGGAAGTTCAAACGCTTGCAAACGGCAACGGGCTTGAGATTAGATACAAGACTACAAATTGGATTGGGGAAGATTTCGGGTTATATGGCGTAAGAGACCTATGGGCTTTGTTGAATACGGGCTATCACAAATGTACTGTCAAGCTGCTAAATAATGTCGAATAACATCTCTTAGCGTAGCACATGGTTTTTTCAAGAGAGAACCAATGCCACATAGGGGCAGCTCGTCAGGGGTTGCCCCTTTTGTGATTGCAACTACTTAATCAGCATATCAGACAATCGGCACATGCGGAATGTTTTAGTCATCTTGTATTTTTTGTAAAATATAATTACCCATAATTGTAAAGTAAATTCCTAAGAGTTTCGCAATACGCCGGACTATAAAAAAACGCTTAAACACGTGATTTGACGCTTCTTGCAGCCGCTGCTCACGCTGCCGTTTGCAATGCCGCTAAGCAACAATTTAGCCGCTTAATGATTTTTCAACCGCACAGCTCGAAATATACAAGGTGCGAATGCGCCGTCATTCGGATAACCGTAGGACATACGGGGATAGCCTGTTGTTACTGGCATTTTCCTGCGTTTCATAGTCTCACTTCTCCTATTGCTTTGTTTGTAGTATACCACAAAACTTCAATTACATCCAGATATTGCAACAATGTGAGGGCTTTAGCAAACACAGGGGAAATTGTAGGCAGACGAGATCGCGGAGTTAAGAGTTGAAAAAAAGGAAATGGCAAGAAAGCTTACGGAGCTGGCGCGGGTTTATGAAGCCTAATCCCAGTCTGATGACGAAGAATGGCTCCAAATGCGGCATGGTTGCTATCGCCATGCCGCATTCATTCATTTATCAGCGTATTTGCGCCAGCAAGGGCATTGTCCCTGTCATCTCCTGTTTGAGCTGCTCCAGCCTCAGTTTTTCGTCCACTCGCTTCCTTGAAGCCTCTTCTTGGATGCGCTGCGTTTCAGCGATGCCGTTCATGATGGTCTGATAGGTTTTTTCCAGCGTTTCAATCTTGATGGACGAGTCTGAGACGAGGCGCGTTGTCATTGTTGTCTGTTCCATCGTGTGCTGCGCGTTTCGTATCAGCATTTCATTCGTCTTCTTGTCCAGCTCGGCCAGCGCTTCGGACTGCATTTTCTGCTGCTTCAGCAGGACTGCCTGCGCCAGAGCCTGTTTGAACACCGGAAGCGTGATGATGAATGCCGAGTTGATTTTTCTCGCCAAGTTGAAGTTCGTGAACTGCATGGCTTTCAGCATCGGAATGGACTGAATAGCCACATTTTCTGCGATCCGCAAGTCGTGTACTCGCTGCTCCAGCATTTCTTTCGCCTGCGTCAGCGACTGGATCTGAAACTGCAGCGCCACATCGCCCGTTTCTTCAAACTGCGCCTGTATCTTGTCCTTGTACTCGTCGATTTGCCTGCAGCCGTCCTCGCCCGCAATTATGTAGTCGGCAAGGGATTGGAAAAACACGATGTTTTCCTGAAACAGCGACTCCAGCGTGTTGTTCGAGCTTCCGATCTGGTTCTCGTATTTTTTCAGTTCGACGAAGATTTTCTCCACCTCGGCGCCCATTGTATTGTACTTGTCAAGTATCTTCTGGAGCTGCTCCTTCGCTTTTCCAAATATCTTTGCGAAAGGCCCCTTCTTGTCGTCGTCCAGCTCCTTCGGGTCGAATTTGTCCATAATCGTAGCCAAGCTTTTCATCAATGCGCTTGTCTGGTTGATCCTGTCCATTTCAACGTTTCTGAGCACAATGTCGGAGCAGCGCGCTATCCCCTCCGCCGCATCCTTGCCAAATGTAACTATGGTGTTTGTGTCGCTGACGTTGATCTGGTTCGTAAGAGCCTCGATCTTCTGGGGATCCTTTGCCTTTTGCATGACCTGATTGCGGGCTTTGTCCATGTCGAACGGGACCAGCGCGTTTTCGCTGGCATTTGCCGGTACGGCAGTGCTTTCAAAGTTCATATCTGTACTTTCCTTTCATATGATTATTGTTTGAACATGCCAAATAACCCTTTTTTGGCTTTCGGCAATTTTCTTTTGATGTCCTCGTTTGACAAGCTGTAGTTGTACGGCCCGATGTTTATGCTGTTGAACAATTCGCTGTGAATGTGCTCCTCTATCACCATGTACCCCGTCGGCGCGTAGACGGCCACATCAAAGCCCAAAGATTTGAGGAACATGATGAGTATGCAGTCCTCTGCGCTGCATGCCGTGTCCCCCGGGTTGAAGACGACCACCTTTGGCACGCTTTCCGTAAAGCTGAAATTGTGTATCAGCTGCACTGCGTCGTGGGGCAGCCGAAGCAGGCATTCCAGTATGTCGTAGCCGAAGCTGGTACGCTTTTTAGCATACCAGTCATTTTTCAAAAAGTCAATGATACCCTTTGCGATGACATTTTGAGTTTCAGCGCCAAACAGCCCGTAGCTGTAGTATTTGCTGTTCTTAATCTTCTCCATGTCAATGTGGTCTTTGAAATATACGCGCTTGACGAAATCCAGCGCAGCAGGGTCCTGGCATGGCGGCATGTACGGGAATTTGTCGATGAACAGCGTGTCAGCCGTAATTTTGGCCCGTATTCCGGCTAGGTAGCTTTCCACGCTGTCCTTGACGCCGTTTATCTTTGCGAATATTGACGGTATCGTGACGATGTCCCCGGCAGTGCTGAACGCAGGCCTGAATTTTGCCGGCTCTTTCCATATGATGTCGATTTCTTCAAAGGTGGTTTTCAGGACGATAGGGTTCAGCTCCCTGAACTGCTTCATTTGGTAGAAAGTCGTAATCCCGGTGCTTAGTATCTCCCTTATTTCCTGTTCGGCGCCGTAGGCGACTGTTTCGCGTTGGGCAAGCTTTTTCAGCTCGTAGGGGAAATCCGCTGTTTCCGGGCTTTCCGGCCCGCAATCAATTGTTTTTTGCGTTTCAGGCGAAAACCCCGGCCTTTTGCCCGGCGAAAACTGGATAATGTCCACCGGCATGTTGTCCAGGCAGCGCAGCAGGCCTTGCACCCGGCTAGAGGCACCGTCCCAAACTATCGCTACAGGTATGTGCTCAAGCCTTTTGTTGCCTGAAAACAAGATGTCGCAAATCCGGATGAGCCATATGTGGATGGTCTTTTCAAAGTTCTTTTTTTGAGACTCGTTGCTGAAGCTGCTGCTTGCCAAAAGCGCACCAACGCTTTCCTTTACATAGGAAGGGAAATGCGTCCCTCGAAGCGGCACGTACCTGCCCAGCATTTCCTCTATCGATTTTGACGAGCTGTAAACGCTGTCGTATTTTTTGACTTCGTCAAACGTCGGGTTCGCAAACGAGGCGTCAATTACGATCAGGCTTCGGCTGGATTTTAGCGACAGGTAAAACCTGTTGAGGGCCGATTCGTACTTCGCCTGGTCGGAAACGCCGAGAATATTCAGGGACAGCACCTTGTACCCGTCTTGCAGCCTGTTTTCGCTGCTTTGCAGCAATGTGTCGATCAACGCGTCAATATCGTAGTACTGGTGGAAATTCAGCCACTGGTTTTTATGGAGCTCCGCCGGCGCCTTGCTCTTAATGGCCGCACGAAAATCAAGCTTCGTTTTGTAATGCCCGTCTGTGACGGCAAACAGGGGCTTCGTCAAAAAATCCGGCTTGACGCTGCTCAGGCAAACTGCCATGCCGCGCACGCCCAACATGCACAATACATTGAAGGTGGCAAAATCGTACTTGTTCAGTTCGCCTTCAAAAAACATCCTGTTGTTTTTGTTGAAGTTTTGAAGAAGCTTGGCAAAATCGCCATCCAGTGAACAAACCGTCCTGATGAAAGCGTTTTTAACCTGCGTGCTGCTCAGGCTTGCTGCTTTAAGCGCGGCAAAAGCCTTTGTCAGGGCGCCCGTGAGCCTTGACCTCATTTCCAAAGGCAGCGCTGCAAACACGCTGTCTACTATTTTGAAGATTACGCTCTCGTCCAAGCGCATAATGTCGCCGCCAGGGACGAAGGACATTACGGATTCGGCCGGTTTGTATGCTGGCGCACTGATTTTTGCATCGATAAACACGTTTTGAATGTCGCAGCCCGCAATGAACGATTCTGCCCTTTGCTTGAACTGCCTGACGTCGTCGTACCCAAAAATCAATTCAAACGAATTGCTATCGCCAAAATCCATAAACCCTCATACCTCATTTTCATTTAGCCGATTAAACATTTACGCCGTAGCTGCGGCACAGTGCTTCCAAGCCGCCTTGATACCCTGACGCGATCGCGTTGAACTTCCATTCGCCGTCCTTGCGGTATATCTCGCACACTACGAGCGCCGTTTCAACCGAGAATTCCTCCTCAAGGTCGAATTGTATCACCGTTTCGCCGACAGTGTCTTCATCGCTGGCAATTCTGGCAACGCGGACATAGGCGTTTGAAACCTGGCCGAAGTTCTGCCGACGCTGCACAGCCTCGTGGATCGTCACTGTGACGGCGATTTTTTCAATTTGGTGCGGAAGCTTGGCGAAATCAATGATGAGCTGTTCGTCGTCGCCGCCGTCGCTGCTGCCGCCGGTCAAATCGTCCCCGGTGGACCTGACGGCGCCGTCGTATGCTGATTGGTTGTTGTAGAACACAAAGCCTTCGTCGCCGAGGACTTTCCCGTTTGCGCCCAGCAAAAACGCTGAGGCGTCGAGGTCGAAATCGTATCCCCCGTCGTATTTGTTGGGATCCCAGCCTAGGCCGACCAGCGCCATCTTCATCGATTTGTCTAGGGACACCCTCTGCCCTTTTGTTAGGTTTACAGCCATTGTTTTTCCTCCTTAATGTTAATACCGTTGATAACGTTAATGCCTCAATTATCTCCAGACGCTGCGGTCGAGGCCGTACCGCGCAGCCAGCGAAGCGACAGGCCACTCGTTTAGCGGCTGCCCGACAGCGTTGAATTTCCATTCCCTGTCGTAGCGGTACAGTTCGCCAAAGATCATGGCATTCATACCGTTGTAGTTCTCTGACAGGTTGTATATGCAAAGCTCTTTGTTCGCGTCGGCGTCGACCAGGCGTATGAACGCGTTGCGGATCATGCCAAAATGCTGGTGCTTTTCGGTTGCCTTGTAGATGCTGACAAGCAGGACGATGCGGCTGTATTGGGCAGGGAGGTTGACCAGGTCTACCAGTATCTGCTCGTCGTCGCCCCCGCCGCCGCCTGTCAGGTTGTCGCCCTGATGCTTTACGCACCCGCTTTCGTGGGTGAGGTTGTTGAAGAACACCACGTCTTTCCTTGCGGCGATCCTGTTGTTTGCGTCCAGCAGGAAAGCAATAGCGTCGCAATCGATCTCTTCCCTTTTGGCCCTGCCTCCGAAAAGGCCTATTTTCTCCGGCGGTGCTTCGTCCCATCCAAGTCCCACTATCACTCGCCTAAGCCCGGTGTTCCCTTTTGTCAGGTCAACTTTTTGACCTTTTTGAAGATTAACTGACATCTCTCTTGCTCCTCTCGTTTAATTATCTATTCTGATTTTTGAATTGCTTTGCGCACCATGTCGATCGGTATCACCATCACTGCCAAGACGACGCAGATGCACCATGTGGCAATAGAAAGCGGCTCTACGTTGAGCGCTGCTCCGCCAAACGTGACAAACACGAACTGCATCGCGAAAATTATCAGCATCACGACTATGAAGTTCTTGTTTCTGCCAAGGTTCTCAAAGGGGTTCATGTGGCTGGTCCTTGCGTTGAACCCATTGAACGCGATTGCCATCATGAACGTGGCAAAAACAGCAGACCGCAGATACGTAATGTCCACATCGCCGAAAAGGCTTCGTACCGCCGGCAAAAAGATGATGGACAGGCATATGAAAGCTATGTAGACCGCGCTGATGATCACTTCGGTAAACATGCTTTTGCTGATAATGCTTTCCGAACGCGCAACCGGCTTGTCTTTCATGTACTCGTTAAGCGCAGGCTCGCTTCCAAAGGCGATGGCTGCCAAGGTGTCCATGGCTAGGTTTATCAGCAAGAGCTGAATGACGGTCAAGATCACGTTTACGCCAAGCAGCGGCCCGATGAAGCAGGTAAGCACTGCTGCCACGTTGACGGTTAGCTGGAATATCAGGAATTTCCGTATGCTTTTGAACATCGTGCGCCCATACAAGATGGCTTTTTCGATTGAAGAGAAATTGTCGTCCAAAATAGTGATGTCCCCGGCTTCCTTGGCAACCTCCGTACCGCTGCCCATGGCAAACCCCACGTCTGCCTTTTTTAAAGCCGGCGAGTCGTTGACACCGTCGCCGGTCATGCCTACCACAAGGTTCAGGTCCTGCGCGATCCTCACGAGCCTGCTCTTGTCAGAAGGGAGCGCCCGGGAAACAACCCTGATCCGCGGGAGCATCTCAGACAGCTCTTCGTCGCTCTTTTCGGCCATCTCGGAAGAAGTCAGCGCAATGTCCTCAGCACTCGAAAGAAGCCCCGACTCCTTGGCAATGGCCACTGCCGTCTCTTTTCTGTCGCCGGTGACCATAACCACTTGAATGCCGGCAGATCGAACTTCCTTTATGGCTTCGACCGCTTCCTTCCTGACGTTGTCCCTGATGCTGACCACGCAGACCAATGTCAGGCTGGCGTCTTCGTCGCTACCGTCTGTTTTGGCCACAGCGATGATGCGCATGGAGCGGCCGGCCTGGGCGTCGATGTAAGATATAAGGAAGTTTTTCTCCACCAGTTCCTTTTTGATCCCGTCTTCGTCTACATAGTGGGAGCACCGGTCGATAATCCTCTCCGGCGCGCCTTTGACGTAGGTGACGCTCTCGCCGCCGCGCACTATCGTCACGCTTGAGCTTTTCTTGTTTGAGTCGAACGCGTTGAAGCTGCGCACGTCTTCCTTCGCCAATGCGTTTGCGGCATCCGATTTGACTAGGAACGACATCAGCGCCCGGTCGGTGCTGTTGCCGCCGATGATCGAACCGCTGCTTGCCACGGCGCTGTTGTTGATGCCGATGCCCGTAATGACGTCCATCTGAAGCGGCTGTTTCATCTTGCCCAGCGAGTCGAACACCCGTGCGTTGCCTGTTGCCAGCTCGACTACAGACAGCTTCCCTTCCGTTATCGTACCTGTCTTGTCGCTGAACAGGATGCTGAGGCTCCCGGCTGTTTCAAGGCCGTTGATCTTCCTTACCAAAACGTTGTCCTTTGACATTTTGAGGCTCTGGAACGACAGCAAAATCGACGTGAGCATCGGAAGCCCTTCCGGCACTGCGCACACTATGATGGTCACCGCAACTGTTATTGCGTCCATGATAAGCCGTATCCAATCAAAAACCCCTTCCGGCGAGCTGCCGGTCAACAGCGTCTTAGCGAGGACCCCGGCGACAATTGCGATGGCG
>WRJV01000262.1 GCA_009778415.1 Clostridiales bacterium
TTTGTAATCATATGCGCACCTCGCGCTAAGTATTTCTATGTATAATTATACTATACTCAGCTGCATTTGTTAAGCCATTGACGAGGCCGAAAAAATGTCATATAATGAGCGAAAGAGATGAAAGAACAGGAGGCGCAGCAATGACTAGAAAACCGGCAACTTTAGCAGAATTATCCAACGTGTTTCGTCCGGGAGCATTGACAGAAGAGGAACATGATTTGTACCAGCCAACTGCCGCTGTCAGGGGAGGTATGCAAGATGATTCCATTGGCGAGCCATACAGTAAAAGCATAGAAGCAATTAGTGAGATGGTGTTAAGTAGGACCGATGCTTCTTTTTTCCAAGAGGATTTGTTTTTTCGGGCAGACAAGAATTGCCATAACCTGATTAACAGTATATACAACAGAGGCATGCAGCCCATCTAAAAAAAATTAAAATAAGGTTTGAAATTTTCTTCAGGGGAAAATATAATAGATGTGTTAACCAAATTTTTCGAGCCATTTTTTTGAAAGGAGCAGGAAACAGTTATTGGATATTTTTGGTAATGGGATCAACGAGGAGACAGTTTCGCTTCGCCTTGACAGCGAGCTTGACCGGAGCGAACTGTTTGGGAGCCTTGACGGAACGCTGAAGATACTTGAAAGCAGCTTCAGCATAGACATCATCCAACGGGACAACGAACTCATTCTGAGGGGCAGGGAAGCGGAAAAAGCCCTGAGCGTCATAACTGAGCTTGTTGCAATAATAGAATCAGGCGAGAAGCTTGACAGCCAAAAAGTCAATTACGTAATAAACCTCAAGGAACAGGGGCTTTCCTACAAAGAGAACAACATAAACAAGGACACCGTCTGCTTTACCCACAAGGGCAAACCGATCAAGCCAAAAACCATAGGCCAGAAAGCGTACGTTAACAGCATAAGGAGCAGGGACATCGTGTTTGGCATCGGGCCAGCCGGGACGGGCAAGACGTACCTTGCGGTTGCCATGGCCATCAACGCTTTCAAGGGCAAGGAAGTGCAGAAGATAATTTTGGCGAGGCCCGCAGTGGAAGCAGGGGAGAGGCTTGGTTTTTTGCCGGGGGACCTGCAGGAGAAGGTCGACCCGTATTTGCGCCCGTTGTACGACGCGCTCTATGAGATACTAGGCCGCGACGCAGCGCTGAGGCTAAAGGAAAAAGAGGCGATAGAGGTAGTGCCCCTTGCGTACATGCGCGGCAGGACGCTGGACAACTCGTTCATCATACTGGACGAAGCGCAAAACACGACCAAGGAGCAGATGAAGATGTTCCTGACAAGGATGGGTTTTGGGTCGAGGACCGTGGTTACCGGCGACATTACGCAGATCGACCTGCCAAAGGGGAAGCGGTCTGGCCTTGTCGAAGCCGCTAAAATACTGGGGGGCGTCGACGGCATTGACTTTTGCTACTTGAGAGATGTTGATGTGGTCAGGCATGAGCTGGTGAAGAGGATCATCAAGGCATACGACAAGTACTACAGGGACCACCCGTCAGCACTGAATGAAGACTAAAACTTCAAAAGGAGAAGACAAGATGGAGATTGTGTTCAATGACAAGAGGATGCCAGGGCCGGCAGTCGTGGAAAAAATGCGCGAGGCAGCAGCGGTATGCCTTGCCGAGAAAGGTTTGAACCACAAAAATGTCGAGATAAGCGTGTCTTTTATGGCAAAAGAAGAGATGAGCGCACTCAACAGGCACTACAGGGGGGTTGAAAAGCCGACTGACGTTTTGTCGTTCCCACAGTACAGCTCGCTTGACGACATACCGCAAGAGGGCAGGATCCTGCTGGGGGACGTGGTCATATGCACAGACCAGGCGCTGCTGCAGGCTGACGAGTTCGGGCACTCACCGGAGAGGGAATTGGTCTATCTCTTCGTACACAGCATATTCCACCTTTTAGGGTACAACCACGACAGCGGCGAGGGAAAAGACGAAATGAGGGAGCTCGAAGAAAAAGTGATGAAAATAGTAAAGCTTGAGAGGTGATGCAAAATGAGCGACAGGGAACTTTACCGGGCCGCGCTGGATGCGACGGGCAAGGCGTACGCCCCGTATTCGGGGTTTCGCGTGGGTGCGGCGCTGCTCACGGCAGACGGGGCCGTCTATACTGGCGTGAATGTTGAGAATTCATCTTACGGCGCATCCATTTGCGCGGAGCGGACGGCGTTTGTCAAAGCCGTCTCCGAAGGGTGCAGAGAGTTTGTAAAAATCGCTGTGGCAAGCTCTGCGGGCAGTGCGCTGCCCTGCGGAATTTGCAGGCAGTTCATGTTCGAGTTCAGCGAAAGCCTGACTGTGATAACCGGCGACGACGAAGACCACCTAGAGGCTTATTCATTAAGCGAGCTGCTTTTGAAAGGGTTCAGGTTGAACATATGATGAAAACCGGGTTCGTTGGAATAGTAGGCAGGCCCAACGTGGGGAAATCGACGCTTCTTAACTGCATAATCGGCGAAAAGATAGCAATAACTTCAGACAAGCCCCAGACTACGCGAAACAGGATCAGGGGCATCTTCACCAAAATGCTGGCGGCTGACGGCTCAGACGGTGTCCAGATAGTGTTCATTGACACCCCGGGCATACACAAGCCGCGCAACAAGCTGGGCGGGTTCATGACGGACGCGGCCAAAAGCACGTTCAACGAAGTCGATGCGCTGGTTTTCATTGTAGACGACGAACTGTCGGCGAAGACCGGCGACAAATACATTCTGGAAATGCTTGCGAGCGTCAAAACGCAGAAAATACTGGCGATCAACAAAATTGACCTGCTCGGCCCTGACAAATTCAGGAAAATTTACGAAGAATACGAAAATCTGGGATTGTTTAGCGCGATTTACGGCATTTCTGCCATAAACGGCAAAAACGTCGACAAGCTGACTGGCGCCTTGGAAAAGCTCATGTGCGAAGGACCGATGTATTTTCCGGAGGGCATGGTCACCGACCACCCCGAGAGGTTTGTGGCCAGCGAGATAATCAGGGAGAAAACCCTGATGTACCTGGACGAGGAAGTGCCCCACGGAATTGCTGTAGAAATAGAGAGCTTCAGCGAGTCGCCGAGGTTTGTCAAAATAGGGGCCGTCATTTACTGCGAAAAGAAGTCGCACAAAGGGATAATAATCGGCAAGGACGGCAAAAAACTGAAGGGCGTTGGCAAGAGCGCACGGCTTGAGATAGAAGCCCTGCTCGGGGTAAAGGTTTTTCTCGAGCTGTGGGTCAAGGTCAAGGAGAGCTGGCGGGACAGCGATTTCGCCTTGTCCGGCTTCGGATACGGCAAACGGCAGTAGGCGGGACATTGCATTATGTACACTGAAACTGAAGGGATTGTCCTAAAACAGGTAAAGGCGGCAAACGGGAGGAAGATGATCCTGCTGTTTTCAAAGAAATACGGGAAGATAAGCGTGGGCGCCAGCACGGGCGAAGGCGGGAAAAGCCGCTCGCCGCTTGCGGTGAGGCCTTTTACACATGGAAGGTACGGCGTTTACAAAAACCGCGACACGTACAACCTAAGCGGCGCTGAAGTAATCAAGTCGTATTACGGGATTGGCGAAGACGTTGAAAAATTCATGTGCGCCTCATATGTGCTCGAATTCACAGAGAAGATTCTCCCCGAAGGCGCCCCGTCGGCAGAAATGTTCAAACTGGTGCTGGACTTCCTTGATGTTGTCGAGACAAGGAAGAAGAAGCACATGACAATGGTGGTGGCGTTTCAGCTCAAGGCCATACAGCTTGCAGGGCATGCGCCCCAGCTTCATCGTTGCGTCCGCTGCGGCAAGGAGGAGGGCCTTTCCTGCTTCAGCGTGAAGGAAGGGGGGGTGGTCTGCGAGGATTGCCAAAATATTATTGAACTTCGCAGCAAAGCATCATTGATTTATAGTTTGAATGTTGATACAATGGAAGTGTTCAGGTATTTTTTTGTGAATAGCCTGAAAAATGTGGAACACGTGGCTTTGAATGAAAAAATCTTAGAAAAGCTTCAAATGATCATAAAGGAGTATGTTTCGTACCATTTGGATATAAGGGAGCTTAAAAGCGAGGATTTTTTAAAAGAGTAAGGAGGGAAAAAATGGATATCACTTTGGAAAAAATCGAGTTGGTCAAAGACAGGACAGGCGTTAGCTACAAAGAAGCCAAAGAAGCGCTTGAAGCGGCTGACGGCAGCGTTGTGGACGCCATCATCGACATTGAGGAGTCTATTGGCGCAAAATCAAAGGGGAAAACCGGCGACAGTGGGTACAAAGTTATCGAGAAGGTGAAAGAGCTCATCAAAAAAGGCAACATTTCAAAAATCGTCATCAAGAAGGACGATGAGATAGTTTTGAACCTCCCGGTCAACATCGGCATAGTTGGGACCGTCATAGCCCCGGTACCGGTAATCCTGGGAGTTTTGACCGCGTTTGGCACGAAATGCGTCATTGAGGTCGTAAAAGAGGACGGGTCGATAATCGACGTGAGCGAGATGGCGAACGAAACTTTTGAGGACGTGGTCGAAAAGGGGTCGGTGATAGCCGACGAACTGAAAACCAAAGGCGCCGACGTCTACAACAGCGTGAAAAGCAGGACATCGGAGGCACTGAACAAGGTCAGCCAAGAGAAGGATGTGGATTTCTGCTGCGACCTTGACGCAACGGATGCCGACAACGACAATTTTGAGGAAAACAAGGGAGAAGAGGACAAATAATATCACAAGTTTTAATTATATTTTTGGTAGGTGATTATGAACACAACATTAACGATGGAAAAGCTCACCGCACTCGCAAAGAACAGGGGCTTTGTCTATCAAGGCTCTGAGATTTACGGTGGGCTTGCGAATACGTGGGACTACGGGCCGATAGGCGCCGAGCTCAAAAACAACGTGAAAAAGGCTTGGTGGAAAAAGTTCGTGCAAGAGTCGAAATACAACGTTGGCCTCGACGCCGCCATCCTGATGAACCCGAAGACGTGGGTCGCATCGGGGCATGTGGGCGGGTTCGCAGACCCGCTGATCGACTGCAAAAGCTGCAAAGCAAGGTTTCGGGCAGATCAGCTGATCGAGGACTACCTCAAGGCTGAGGGCATAGAAGACATAAAGGTTGACGGCTGGGCAAACGGAAAGCTGGAGGCGTTTATTTTGGACAAAGGGATTGCCTGCCCCGAGTGCGGGAAAAAAGACTTTACCGGGATAAGGCAGTTCAATTTGATGTTCAAGACGTTCCAAGGGGTGACCGAGGATTCGAAGGCTGAGATTTTCCTGCGCCCTGAAACCGCGCAAGGCATATTTGTCAACTTTAAAAATGTACAGAGGACGTCAAGGAGAAAGGTGCCGTTTGGGATAGCGCAAATCGGAAAGGCGTTTCGCAACGAGATTACGCCAGGCAATTTCACGTTCAGGACGAGGGAGTTTGAGCAGATGGAGCTCGAGTTCTTCTGCAAGCCGGGGACCGACCTTGAGTGGTTCGCGTACTGGAAGGAGTACTGCGCCGGTTTTCTGAGGTCTTTGGGAATGAAAGAGGAGAACATAAGGCTCAGGGACCACGAGCAAGCTGAACTGTCCCACTACAGCGCTGCGACTACCGACATCGAATACCTGTTCCCGTTTGGCTGGGGCGAACTGTGGGGCATTGCCGACAGGACGGATTTCGACTTGAAACAGCATATTGAGCATTCGGGCCAAGAGCTGAATTACCTCGACCCTGAGACGAACGAAAAATTTGTCCCGTACTGCATTGAGCCCTCGCTGGGGGCAGACAGGGTGACGCTGGCGTTCCTTGCGGACGCTTACGACGAAGAAACGCTGGTTTCAGAAGACGGCAAGGAGGACGTGAGGACCGTGCTCAGGTTCCACCCGGCTCTTGCCCCGTTCAAGGCGGCGGTCCTTCCCTTGGCAAAGAAGCTGTCCCACTTGGCTGCGCCCATCCACGAAGAGCTCTCAAAGCATTTCATGGTCGATTACGATGAAACCGGGTCGATAGGCAAGAGGTACAGAAGGGAGGACGAGATCGGGACGCCGTTTTGCGTCTGTGTCGATTTTGAGACAGAAAACGACGGCTGCGTCACAATCAGGGACAGGGACACCATGCTTCAAGTGAGGCTGCCTGCCCACGAGGTGAAAAGCTACATAGCGGAAAAAACAGCATTCTAGCTGTTAATTGGAAAAGGAGAGATAAAATTATGAAAAAATACGTTTATTCATTCAACGAAGGCTCAAAAGACATGAGAAGCCTCCTAGGCGGGAAGGGCGCCGGCCTTGCGGAAATGACCAAGATCGGCCTGCCTGTCCCATTTGGGTTCACTGTTACAACAGAGGCATGCACCAAGTATTACGAAGACGGCTGCACGATTGCGGATGACATCGTAACCGAGATCTTTGACAAGCTGTCGGACCTGGAAAACGTCACCGGGAAGAAATTCGGCGACATCGGCAACCCGCTGCTCGTCTCAGTCCGTTCGGGCGCCGTGTTTTCGATGCCGGGCATGATGGACACGATTTTGAACTTGGGCCTCAACGACGACACAGTGAAGGGGCTTGCCGCGCTGACAGGGAACGACAGGTTTGCCCAAGACAGCTTCAGAAGGTTTATCCAGATGTTCGGCGACATTGTCCTTGAGATACCGAAATCGAAATTCGACGCCATATTCGACGCAAAAAAGGAAAAAGAGGGCTGCAGCTACGACGTGGACCTTACGACCGAGCACTTGGAGTCGATAATCGTGGAATACAAAGCGCTGGTGAAGGCTGAAACCGGGGCAGACTTCCCGCTGGATCCGAAAGACCAGCTGATGGAAGCGATAAAAGCCGTTTTCCGCTCGTGGAACAACGAAAGGGCAATACTTTACAGGCAGCTGAACAACATCCCTTCAAACCTAGGGACTGCCGTAAACGTCCAGTCGATGGTGTTCGGGAACATGGGCGACACTTCCGGTACAGGCGTGGCGTTTACGAGAAGCCCGGTCAACGGGGAAGCCAAGATATTCGGCGAGTTCCTCGTCAATGCGCAGGGAGAGGACGTGGTGGCAGGCATCAGGACGCCGCAGCCCATCTCCGAGATGGCAGAGGCTTTCCCAGAAGTGTACAAAGATTTCACGAGGATTTCGGAGCTCCTTGAAAAACACTACACCGACATGCAGGACATGGAGTTCACCGTTGAAAGGGATAAACTGTTCATGCTCCAGACCCGAAACGGGAAGAGGACTGCCGCCGCTGCCGTCAAGGTTGCGGTGGACATGGAAAGAGAGGGCTTGATAGACAAAAAGACCGCCGTTACCAGGCTTGAGCCGGCTCAGATAGACCAGCTGCTTCATCCGATGTTTGATGCGGAGGGTATCGCAAAGGCGAAAAAGCTGGCAAAGGGCCTGCCTGCGTCACCGGGCGCGGCAACAGGCAAGATATATTTCCACGCCAAGGACGCGGTCGACGCAGTGGCGAACGGCGAAAAAGTCATACTCGTAAGGCAGGAGACGTCGCCTGAAGACTTGGCCGGGATGGTGGCTGCGGAAGGGATACTTACGGCAAGGGGCGGTATGACCTCCCATGCGGCCGTCGTAGCCCGAGGAATGGGCAAGTGCTGCGTAGCCGGCTGTTCCGAAATCAAAGTCAGCGAAGAAAAAAGGGTCATGGAAGTAGGCGAAAGCAAGTATACGGAGGGCGACTTCATCTCGCTTGACGGGACGACGGGAACCGTGTACGAGGGGCAGGTCAAGACGGTCACGCCTGAGCTTTCGGGGGATTTTGGAACCATAATGAAATGGGCAGACGAAATAAGGACTCTGAAAGTTAGGGCCAACGCGGACAACCCGAGGGATGCGGCCCAAGCGATCGAGTTCGGCGCGGAAGGCATAGGGCTCTGCAGGACGGAGCACATGTTCTTCGAGGAAAACAGGATACCGGCAATCAGGCGGATGATACTGGCAGACACGGAAGAAGAACGGCGGGCTGCCCTTGCTACGCTGCTGCCGTACCAGAAATCGGACTTCAAAGGCATCTTTGAAGTGATGGGCGACAGGCCGGTGACCATAAGGCTGCTAGACCCGCCGCTGCACGAGTTCCTGCCCCACACAGAAGAAGAAATAAAGGAGCTTGCTGAAAAAATCAACGTCAGCGCAGAAAAGCTCTCGAAGAAGGTCGACGAGCTTCACGAATTCAACCCGATGCTGGGGCACAGGGGATGCAGGCTTACCATAACTTACCCGGAAATAGCTGAAATGCAGGCTGAAGCGATAATTATGGCAGCCATCGAGCTAAAGAAGGAAAAGAACATGGACATCGTCCCTGAAATCATGATCCCGCTGGTTGGAATCGACAAAGAGCTCACTTTTGTCAAGAAAACCGTGCTTGACACGATAGGGAAATGCTTCGAAAGAGAGGGCATCTCGGTGCAATACCTGATAGGCACCATGATCGAAGTGCCGCGGGCGGCGCTTACGGCAGACGAGGTCGCAAAGGAAGCCGAGTTCTTCTCATTTGGAACCAACGACCTGACGCAGATGACCTTTGGTTTTTCCAGGGACGACACAGGAAACATCATAAAAGAGTACAGGGAAAAGCTCGTATTTGAAGAAGACCCGTTCCAGACTGTCGACACGGTAGGGGTCGGGAAACTGATGAAGATGTCCGTCGAACTCGGGAAAGCGGCGAGGCCCAACATAAAACTGGGGATTTGCGGGGAACACGGCGGAGACCCGAAGTCCATCGAATTCTGCCACAACATAGGGCTGCACTACGTGTCCTGCTCGCCGTTCCGCGTGCCTATCGCCAGGCTTGCTGCGGCGCAGGCGGCTGCAAAAGCAGGCAAATAGCGTTTAGCAGGGGAAAAGGGGCGTAGGATTATGGATGATTTTTGCAACCGCTGCGGGAACCCGCTGCCAGGGGACGGTTCTCCGTGCCCGTGCTGCAACCCAGCGCTGCCGCCCGAAATTGAGGTGGAAGCGCCTAAAACAGAGGAGGCGCTGCCACCTCAAGCAGACAAAGCGTTTTGGCTCGGGGGCAGGGAGGTAAAGGTTTCAACTGTTGTTCAGGTGGTGGCCGTGCTGCTGGTCGTCCTGTTTTTCCTGCCGTGGTTCACTGTGAACTGCCAAGGCGTAAGGATTTCGTTCAACGGCCTTGATGTTGCTTTTGGAAAAACAGTAACAGCTTTCGGCTCAAGCCAGAGGATAGAAGGAAAAGCCGTTTACGTCGTTTTGCTGCTGATACCGGCCGTACAGTTCTTGGCGCTGCTGCTCAACAGGGTATTGCCAGCCGCCAAGAAGGCGCTGTACGCAGTTTCGACAGGGCTTTCGGCGCTGGGCGTGCTGGGGTTTGCCGCGCTGACTTCGTACGTCGGCGGCATAGTTAAGGCAAACATGATACCGCTGCACTACACGGCATGGTATATTCTTTCCATAGCTTTGCATGTTGCTGCCGGAGCGGTGTCCGCATGGTGCGCGATATCGCTTAAAAAGAGGGAATAGCCCTGGCTAGAGAGTTTGTGCCATGTTAAAGCCGATTTTTGAATTTGATTACTGGGGGCTGCCGGTCTACGCGATCATGGCTGCCCTCGGCCTTTTGTTTGCGGCCTTGTCGCTGTCGGGCAAGCAAGCGGGGATCAACTGCACTGCGCTGGTCAAGCGTCGGGTGGATATTTCCGTCTGGACCGGGTTTGCAGCAGGCCTTGCCTGCGCAAACGTGGCGAACTGGTTCCTGTTTCCAGGCATGCTAAAACTCGCCCTGCTGCAGAGAATAGAGCAGGGCGGGGTTTCGTTTTACTACGGCATGC